>NZ_AFPR01000243.1:0-1506 GCF_000219295.1 Acidiphilium sp. PM | reverse complement strand
TCTCGATCAACGCCACGGCACCCTCCACCGTTTCCGCACCGACGGTCAGCCCATGATTGCCGAATACATAGATGGCATGGCCGGGCCGCGCCATCACGCCATCGGCCAGCGGCTGGCCAGGGCGGACATAGGGGACGAAGCCCCAGTCGAGCCCCGCGAGCGCGCCGGCGAGCCGGGCTTCGGCATCGGCGCGCACGGCCGTCGCGATGGTCGCAACGCAATGGACGTGCAGAACCACCCGGTGCGGCATCATCGCGTGCATCGCCGTCTCGATCGAGGGGCGCAACACACCGCCGCCGATCAGGAAGCGTTTCGCATTCTCGACATCGCCACCCTCGCCATAGGCTGCGCGCAGCGCAACGAAATCGACCGGCACCATCACGTCCTGCCGAGCGGCATCCGCCAGCCACTGGCCGGAAGCCTTGATCCACATCGCCCCGCCGAGCTTGATCGAGGTGTTGCCACCGGCGGCCTGCACCAGCAGCGGGTCGGCGCCGATCCGGGCCGAGGCGGCGACGAGTTCGGCAAGCGCCGGATCGTCCCGGCCGGGCGCCGCGCTCATGCCGCCACCCAGGCGGCGAAGGCCTCGCGCTCGGCGGTGGTCATGTGCAGACCATGCTTGGTGCGGCGATCCAGATAGTCGTCCGCCTCGCGCGCCCATTCGGCGCGGCGCAGATAATCGGCCTCGCATTCGTAGAACAGCCCGCCGAAATGCCGGCCGAGGCCGGCAAGATCACCCGCAGCACCGATCACGTCGGCGGCACGGGTGCCGTAGAGCCGCGCGTAGTGATGGGCGAGGGTTTCGGGCAGGAAGGGCTTGGCGCGCCGGAACTCCGCAAGAAACCGGTCGAAATCGGCGCCCTCCATGTCACCGCCCGGCAGCGGTGCCGCGCCGGTCCAGGGGGCCCGCATCGCGGGGAGGAATTTCTGCAGCCGCTCCAGCGCGTGCTCGGCGAGCTTGCGATAGGTCGTGATCTTGCCGCCGAACACCGACAGCAAAGGCGCCTCGCCCGGTTGCTCGTCGATATCGAAGACATAGTCGCGCGTCACCGCCGAGGGGTTCGCCGCCTTGTCGTCATATAGCGGGCGGATGCCGGAGAATTCGGCCACGATATCGTCTTCGGTGAGCGGCCGCTTCATGTAGCGGTTGACGGCGCGCAGCAGATAGGCGCGCTCCGCCGCATCGATCGCGACATCTTCGGCGGCACCGTCATAGGGAATGTCGGTCGTGCCGATCAGGCAGAGATCGTCCTCATAGGGATTGACGAAGATCACCCGCTTGTCGTCGTTCTGCAGGAGATAGGCCTGCGGACCATCCCAGAACTTGCGGACGACGATGTGGCTGCCCTTGACCAGGCGCACCTTCGCCGGCGTGTTCAGCCCGATCACGCCCTGCATGACTCCGGCAACCCACGGACCAGCGGCGTTGACCAGGACGCGGGACGTCACCGCTTCCGTCCCGCCATCGGCGGCGCGCAGGGTCACGTGCCAGACCCCGCCCTCGCG
>NZ_AFPR01000244.1:0-1367 GCF_000219295.1 Acidiphilium sp. PM | reverse complement strand
CTGGTCGATTTCCTGCGCGAGGTGGTGCCGGTGGCCGAGGAACTCGGCGTGCGGCTCGCGATCCATCCCGACGACCCGCCGGTGAAGCTGTTCGGCCTGCCGCGCGTGGTCTCGAGGCTGGAGGATCTGGCGACGCTGTTCGAGGCGGTGCCCTCGCGGGCGAATGGGCTGACGCTCTGCGCCGGGTCGCTCGGGTCGCGCGCGGATAACGACGTGCTGGCGATCGCCGAGACGTTCCGAAGCCGCATCCATTTCGCCCATCTGCGCAACGTGACGGTCGAGCCGGACGGGTCCTTCGTCGAGGCGCCGCATCTCGGCGGGCGGACCGACATGGTGGCCCTGCTCGCCCTGCTGCTGCGCGAGGAACGCGAGGCGGCGGCGGCGGGGCGGCGGGCGTCGATCCCGCTGCGGCCGGACCACGGGCATCTGCTCGCGGCCGATGCCGCCAGGCGCGTCAATCCCGGCTATTCCTATATCGGCCGGCTGCGCGGGCTGGCGGAGCTGCGTGGCGTGATCCGCGCGCTCGAAGCCCTGGCGCCGGCGGCGTGATGTTCGCCGCCATCGGGGAATGCCTCGCGGAGTTCGCGCCGAACGAAGCGGGCGGCTACGCGCTCGGTTTCGCGGGCGATACGTTCAACGCCGCCTGGGCGGCGCGGGTGCGGCTGCGCGGCGCGGTGCCGGTGCGCTACGTGACCGCGATTGGGACCGACTGGATGTCGGACGCGATGCGCGCGCGGATCGAGGCGGCCGGGATCGATGCCGCCTTCGTGCGGCGGGTCGAGGGCGCGTCGGTCGGGCTGTACGTGATCCGGGTGGAGGCGGGCGAGCGGTCCTTCGCCTATTGGCGGCGGCAGTCGGCGGCGACGCATCTGGCCGACGATCCCGATTTCCTTGCCCGGGCGCTGGCGGGCGCGCGGCTCGTGCTGATCTCCGGCATCACGCTGGCGATCCTGCCGCCGGCGGGACGGGCGGCGCTGCTCGATGCCATTGGCGCGGTGAGGGCAGCGGGGGCCGAGATCGCCTTCGATACCAATTACCGCCCGGCGCTGTGGCGCGACGCCGACGAGGCGCGGGAGATGATCCGGCGCGTGCTGCCGCTCGTGGATATCGCGCTGCCGACCTTCGAGGACGAGGCGGCCCTGTTCGGCGACGCGGCGCCGGCGGCGACGGTCGCGCGGCTCGCGGCGGCGGGGGTGCGGGATGTCGTCGTCAAGAACGGCACGGCGGCGACGCTGGGGTGCTTTGGCGCGGAGAGCTTCGAGGTGGTGCCGCGCGAGGTGGTGACGCCGGTGGATTCGACCGGCGCGGGCGATGCGTTCAACGGCACCTTCCTCGCCTGCCGGTTGCAGGGATTGGCGCCCGCGGCC
>NZ_AFPR01000245.1:0-2981 GCF_000219295.1 Acidiphilium sp. PM | reverse complement strand
CGCCATTCCGATCTCACCCAGGCGGCCGCCCTCGCCCGCGCCGCCGCCCTCGCGCAAAGGCCCCACGCCGCATGACCCCGTTGCCCCGCATCATGATCGAACCCGCGGTGCGCGCCGCCCTGCTCGAGGATCTCGGCCGCGCCGGCGACATCACCGCCGAGGCGGTGATCCCGGACGACAGCCGCGCCGCCGTCGCCTTCGTCGCCCGCGAGCCGGGGACGATCGCCGGCCTCGGCTGCGCCGCCATCGCCTTCGACCTGCTCGATCCATCGCTGGCGCTCGACATCCTCATCCCGGATGGCGGCGCCGTCGCGCCCGGCGACGTGATCGCGCGGATCGAGGGGAAGGCGCGCGCCATCCTTTCGGCCGAGCGGACGGCGCTCAACTTTCTCGGCCAGCTTTCGGGCGTCGCCACCGCCACAGCCGGCATCGCCGCCGCGATCGCCCATACCGGGGCGCGGATCACCTGCACGCGCAAGACCATTCCCGGCCTGCGGGCCTTGCAGAAATACGCCGTGCGCTGCGGCGGCGGCGCCAATCACCGCTTCGGGCTCGATGACGCGGTGCTGATCAAGGACAACCACATCGCCATCGCCGGCGGCGTCGGCCTCGCGGTGCGCCGCGCCCGCGCCGCGGTCGGCCATCTGGTGAAGATCGAATGCGAGGTCGACCGGCTCGACCAGCTCGCCGAGGCGCTGGAGGCCGGGGCGGATGCCGTCCTGCTCGACAACATGGACCCCGCCACCCTGCGCCGCGCCGTCGCGATGGCGAAGGGCCGCGCGATCACCGAGGCCTCCGGCCGGATCACCCCGGAGAGCGCCCCCGCCATCGCCGAAACCGGGGTCGACCTGATCTCGGCGGGGTGGCTCACCCACAGCGCGCGGGTGCTGGATATCGGGCTCGATTTCATGACATAAGCGCGCATGAACCGCGCTCCCTTCACCATCGCCATCCTGCTCGGTATCGCCGGGCTGATCCCCTTCCTCGCCGGCCTCGCCGTCATCGTCACCGACCCGACGCGCGCCCCGCTCGCGACCACGGTGATGATCGATTACGGCGCCTGCATCCTCGCCTTTCTCGGCGCGGTGCACTGGGGCTTCGCGCTGGAGCCGGGCGGCGTGGTGCCCGAGGCGCGGCTGAACAACCAGCGCCTGCTGTTCGGCGTGCTGCCGGCGCTGGTCGGCTGGCTGGCGCTGCTCGTCCTCTCGCTGGCGCAGGCCCCGCGCCTCGCCATCGCGATCCTGATCGCCGGCTTCTTCGCCACCATCGTGGCAGAGACGGTCGGGCGCGGGCGCGACATCGTGCCGGGGAACTACCTCGCCCTGCGCTGGGCGATCTCGATCGTCGTGCTCGCGGTGCTGATCGTCGCGCTGTTCATCGAGGCGGTGGGCATGCGCCAGGGCTGAGCCTCCCGGATGAACGCAATTTCATCCGGCGGTAAAGCGCCATCGCCGAATTCCGCCGCATTCTCCTGCCAGATTGCGATCATCGATCAGGAGATGCCTACATGAAGCGAACCAGCATCATCGTCGGCGGCGCGATGGCCGCCTGTGTCGCCTTCGCCGCGACCGGCGTCGCCCACGCGGACTGGGATGGCGGCCCGAGCTTTTCGATCGGCATCGCCGGTCCGCCGGCCTATTACGCGCCGCCCCCGCCGGTCTATTACGCGCCGCCGCCGCCGCCCCGCTATTACGCGCCGCCGCCGCCAGCCTATTATGCGCCGCCGCCGCCGGCCTACTACGCGCCATCCTTCCCGGCAGGACTGTCCTTCGGCTTCAGCCTGCCGCTCGGCGGCGACGACGATCGCTGATCACACCGGGCATCATACCGGCGGTTCGCCCCGGACCGGCGTGATGCCCTCCGCCGCGATCAGCGACTCCGCCTCGCCGATCGCGGCCTCCAGCGCCTCGACATCCGTGCCCTTGACGACGACGGCCACCCCGCTGCCGGATTCGCGGTAGAACGGATAGCTGCCGACATCGACCTGCGGATACCGCGCCTGGATGGCCGACAGCCCGGCGGCGATGCTGCCTTCCTTCACCCGCAGCCCGTGCACCGCCCGCATCGCGATCGGCGTGCCGCGCGCCAGCACCGTCTCCAGCCCCGCGAACATCGCCTGCATGATCCGCGGCACGCCGGCCATCACATGCACGTTGCCGATGGAGAACCCCGGCGCGATCGAGACCGAGTTGGGAATCGGCACGGCGCCGCGCGGCAGCATCGCCATGCGCTGCCGCGCCTCGTTGAACTGCTCGTGGCCGAGATGCCGCTCCAGCGCGTCCCAGCTTTCCTGGTGCTTTTCCCAGGGCACGCCGAAGGCGGCGGCGATGCACTCGCTGGTGATGTCGTCATGCGTCGGCCCGATGCCGCCGGTGGTGAACACGTTGTCATAGGCGGCGCGCAGCTCATTGACCGCGCGGATGATCCGCTCGGCGACATCCGGCACCACCCGCACCTCTTCCAGCCGGTGGCCGAGCGCGGCCAGGCGGCCGGCGATGAATTTCGTGTTCACGTCCTGCGTCCGGCCGGAGAGGATCTCGTTGCCGATGATCAGGATGGCGGCGGTGGGATTGCTGGGCATGTCGGTCTCCCGGATCACAGAAAATCGCGCAGCAGCGGCAGCAGCGGTCGGTCGGCCGGCGGCATCGGATATTCGTCGAGCCGGTCCGGCGGCACCCAGGCCAGCGCCTGGCCCTCGCGCGGCTCGGGCGTGCCGCTCCAGCGGCGGGCGAGGTAGAGCGGCATCAGCAGATGGAACTGGTCATAGGCGTGCGAGGCGAAGGCGAACGGGGCGACATCCTCCTCGCGGAGCAAAATGCCGAGTTCCTCCTCCATCTCCCGCACCAGCGCCCGTTCGGGGGTTTCGCCGGGTGCGAGCTTGCCGCCCGGAAACTCCCACAGCCCGGCCATCTTCTTGCCGGGCGGGCGGCCGGGCGAGCAGGATCCGCCCCTCGATATCGACCAGCGCGCAGGCGGCCACG
>NZ_AFPR01000246.1:0-10081 GCF_000219295.1 Acidiphilium sp. PM | reverse complement strand
CGCCGCCGGGCTCCCGTCCTGCGAGAGCCTGACCACGACCGACGCCATCGCCGCCGCCCTGGCCGCCTCGCTGCCGCGCTTCGCCGCGCTGCCCGGTGTCGCGCCGCCGGCGGCGTTCCGCGTCGTCGGCTCCCGCATCGCCAGCCAAACCCGCCGTTATTCCGGCCGCACCGCGATCGATGCCGGGCGCAACGTGCACGAACCGAAGCCGCCCGTCCCGGCGGACTCGCCCTTCAGCGCGACGATGGAAGGCCATCACGGCGCCATGCCGCCGGCCCTGCGCCCGGTCTTCTGGGCGCCGGGCTGGAACTCGGTGCAGTCGCTCAACCGCTTCCAGGCGGAAATCGACGGCCCGCTCAAGGGCGGCGATCCCGGCGTGCGCCTGTTCGAATCCCGGCCGGACGCCGCGCGGCCCTATGACGCATCGATCCCCGCCGCGTTTTCCTGGCGGCCGGACGAATGGCTCGCGATCCTGCTGCCCCGCGTCTTCAATGACGATGAACAGGCCGGCCGCGCCCCGCCCATCCGCGAACGCGCGGCCCCGCCCGCGCTCGTCCTCAACGCCGAGGACGCCGCCTCGCTCGGCGTCGCCGCCGGCCAGAACCTGGCCTGCGAGATCGGCGATGCGCGGGAGGACCTCGCGGTCGAGATCGATCCCGCCCTGCCGCGCGGCGTCGCCGGGCTCGCCGGCTTCGCGCAGAGGCCGCACGCCATCCCCGCATGGCTGCGGCTGCGCCCGGCGGAGCCGCCCGTGTCATGACCCACGGCAACGAGATCGTCATCGGCCTGCTGAACGTCGTGATCGGCCTCGCGGTGCTGATGGCGGCCGCCGCGCTGCTGACCTGGATCGAACGCCGCCTGCTCGGCTTCTGGCAGGACCGTTACGGCCCCAACCGCGCCGGCCCCTTCGGCGTGCTCCAGGTCGTCGCCGACGGCATCAAGCTGCTCTTCAAGCAGGACTGGATTCCCCCCTTCGCCGACCCGGTCATCTTCGTCCTCGCCCCGGCCATCTCGATGGTCACGGTGATGCTCGCCATCGCCGTCGTCCCGGCGACGCCGATGATCGGCATCATCGGCAATCTCAATGTCGGCCTGCTGTTCTTCCTCGCCATGAGCGGGCTCGGCGTCTACTCGGTGGTGCTCGCCGGCTGGTCGTCGAACAACAAGTTCTCGCTCCTCGGCGGCATGCGCGCCGCCGCCCAGATGGTCAGCTACGAGGTCTTCATGGGGCTGTCGCTGGTGGGCGTGGTGATGCTCGCCGGCTCCTTCAACCTCACCGATGTCGTGCACAGCCAGCGGCATCTCTGGTACGTGGTGCCGCAATTCATCGGCTTCGTCGTCTTCTTCCTCGGCGGCATCGCGGAAACCCACCGCCTCCCGTTCGACCTGCCCGAAGGCGAGAACGAACTCGGCGCCGGGTTCCACACCGAATATTCCGGCATGAAGTTCGGCATGTTCTTCGTCGGCGAATATATCGGCATCATCGTCGTCTCGGCGATGACGACGGTGCTGTTCCTCGGCGGCTGGTATGGCCCGCTGCTGCCGCCCTTCCTCTGGTTCGCGATCAAGACCGGGTTTTTCGTCGCCTTCTTCATCCTGCTGCGCGCCGCCCTGCCGCGCCCGCGCTACGACCAGTTCATGGCGTTCGGCTGGAAGATCCTGCTGCCGCTCACCTTGCTGAACATTCTCGTCACCGGCGCGCTCATGCTCGCCGGGCCGGCCATATGAAGGGGAGGGGATCATGCTGAGTTCGCTGGTCACGCTCTGGTACACGTTCCTCCACCTGTTCCAGCGCAACGTGACGGTATCCTATCCCGACGAGATGCCCTATCTCGCGCCGCGCTATCGCGGCCGGATCGTGCTCACCCGTGACCCGGACGGCGAGGAACGCTGCGTCTCCTGCTATCTCTGCGCGGTCGCCTGCCCGGTCGACTGCATCAGCCTGCAGAAGACCGAAGCCGAGGGGCGCTGGTATCCCGAATTCTTCCGCATCAATTTCTCCCGCTGCATCTTCTGCGGCTTCTGCGAGGAAGCCTGCCCGACCTACGCGATCCAGCTCACCCCGGATTTCGAGATGAGCGAATACGACCGGCAGAACCTCGTCTACGAGAAGGAACACCTGCTGATCAGCGGCACCGGCAAGTATCCCGACTACAATTTCTACCGCGTCTCCGGCCTCGCGATCCCGGGCAAGGACAAGGGCGAGGCCGCGCGCGAGCGCAAGCCGATCGACACGCGCAGCCTGCTGCCATGAACGCGGACGGGAAGGGGAGGCATAGCGGATCATGAACGCCACCTTCGTCATCTCCGCGATCATCGCGGTCGTCGCGACGGCGATGATGATCACCCGCCCCTCCGCCGTGCACGGGCTGCTCTATCTCACGGTCTCGCTGCTCGCCGTCGCCCTCGTGTTCTTCGTGCTCGGCGCGCCCTTCGCCGCGGCGCTGGAGGTCATCATCTACGCCGGCGCCATCATGGTCCTGTTCGTCTTCGTGATCATGATGCTGAACATCGGCGAGGCGGCGGCCCGGCTCGAAAGCAGCTGGCTGCATCCCGCCACCTGGGCCGGCCCGTCCATCCTGGCCCTGCTGCTGGCCATCGAGCTCGGCGCCGTCGCTCTCTCCGGCGGCCTGCCGCACCCCGCCACGTCGGTGATCAGCGCCCATGCGGTCGGTGTGGCGCTGGTCGGCCCCTACATGCTCGCGGTCGAGCTCGCCTCGTTCCTCCTGCTCGCCGGCCTGGTCGCGGCGTTCCATCTCGGCCGCTCGATCATGGGAACGGACTAGCGGGATGGCGACGGTTCCGCTCGGCCAGGGCCTGCTGCTCGCCGCGGTCCTCTTCGCGCTGGGCCTCGTCGGCGTGCTGGTCCGCCGCAACCTGCTGTTCATGCTGATGTCGCTCGAGGTGATGCTGAACGCGGCCGGCGTCGCCTTCATCGTCGCCGGCGCCCGCTGGGCCTCGCCGGACGGGCAGATCATGTTCATCCTCGTCCTCACGCTCGCCGCGGCGGAAGTCTCGGTCGGCCTGGCACTCATCCTGCTGATGCACCGGCGGATCCCCACGCTCGATGCCGATGCCGGCGACGGTCTGAGGGGGTAGAAAGATGCAGCATTTCCTCTGGCTCGTCCCCGCGCTGCCGCTCCTCGGCTCGATCGTCCTGATGCTCGGCACCGGGCGCCTGTCGCACCGCGCCGAGGCGCTGATCGGCGTGCTCTCGGTCGGCCTCGCCGCCGTCGTCGCCTTCGCCATCGCCGGCGCCTTCCTGCTCGATCCGCCGGCCGGCGCCGCCTACCAGCAGTCCCTGTGGCGCTGGTTCGCGGTCGGGCATTTCTCCTTCGGCATCGCCCTGCGGGTCGATCCGCTCTCGCTGCTGATGATGCTCGTCACCAGCGGCGTCGGCTTCCTCATCCATCTCTTCTCGACCGAGTTCATGGAGGGCGAGGAGGGCTACGGCCGGTTCTTCGCCTATCTCAACCTCTTCGTCGCCGCCATGCTGCTGCTGGTGATGGCCGACAATTTCCTCGTCCTCTACGCCGGCTGGGAAGGGGTCGGGCTCTGCTCCTACCTGCTGATCGGCTTCTGGTGGCGCGACCCCGCCAACGGCCTCGCCGCGCGCAAGGCCTTCATCGTCACCCGCGTCGGCGACACCGCCTTCCTGATCGGCCTGCTGCTGATCGCGAGCCGCCTTGGCACGCTGAACATCGCCGGGGCGATGGACGCCGCGTCCCGCACCTGGCATCCCGGCTCGCCGGCCGCGACGCTGATCGCCTTCCTCCTGCTCGGCGGCGCCGTCGGCAAGTCCGCGCAGTTGCCGCTGCAGACCTGGCTGCCCGACGCGATGGCCGGCCCCACCCCGGTCAGCGCGCTCATCCACGCCGCGACGATGGTCACCGCCGGCGTCTACCTCATCGCCCGCACCCATGTGCTGTTCCTGCTCGCGCCGGCGGCGGAAATCACCGTCGGCATCGTCGGCGCGGCGACGCTGCTGCTCGCCGGCTTCAGCGCCCTCGCGCAGAACGACATCAAGCGCATCCTCGCCTATTCGACGATGAGCCAGATCGGCTACATGTTCCTCGCCCTGGGCGTCGGCGCCTGGCGCGCGGCGATGTTCCACTTCATGACGCACGCCTTCTTCAAGGCGCTGCTGTTCCTCTCGGCCGGCGCCGTCACCATGCGCCTGCATCACGAGCAGGACATCTACCGGATGGGCGGCCTCGCCCGCCGCCTGCCCGCCGCCTTCTGGAGCTTCCTGATCGGCAGCGCCGCCCTTGCCGCCCTGCCGCTGATAACCTCGGGGTTCTACAGCAAGGAGGCGATCCTCTCGGGCGCCTGGGCCGACGGCAATGGCGGCCGCGTGCTCTGGCTCGCCGGCGTCATCGGCGCCTTCGTCACCGGGGTCTACATCTTCCGCGCCGTCTTCATCGCCTTTTTCGGCGAGGAGCACACCCATGTCAGCGGCTCCTACGGCTGGCGCGTCATCGTGCCGCTGGTGGTGCTCTCGGTGCTCTCGCTGGTCGGCGGCTTCATCGAACTGCCGCCGGCCTTCGGCCACGTCACGCTGCTCTCCAGGCTCCTCGCCCCGGTGCTGCCCCCGACCAGGGAGGTGACCGACATGACCCCGCTGCTGCTCGCCAGCGCCGCGTCCATTCTCGGCATCGCGCTGGCCGCCGTGCTCTACTGGCGCCCGTCGCGCCCGCCGGCCGAAACGCCGCTCTGGCGCTTCTGGCACGCCGCCGCCGGGTTCGACGCGCTCTATGACCGCCTGCTGGTCCGCCCCGTCATCTGGGCCGCCCGGGTCGACCGCGACGATTTCATCGACAGTTTCTACGACGGCATCGCCTGGGCCACGCAGGCGATCCACCGGGCGATCCGGCGCACCCAGACCGGCCGGGTCCGCCTCTATGCCGCGAGCCTCGCCATCGGCTCGGTCGGCCTCATCGCGATCGCGGTGCTGCGATGATCCTGTTCTGGCTCCTCATCTTCCCGGCGGTCGGCGGCGTGCTGGCCTGGATCGCCGGCACCCGCAACCCGGATGCCCCGCGCTGGGTGTCGATCGCGGTGCTCACGCTCGAACTTCTCATCGCACTCCCCCTGATCGGCGCCGCCGCCGCGCCCGGCCATGGCGCGTGGATCGCGCAGTTCGACCACTCGTGGATTCCGCAGCTCGGCATCTCCTTCGAACTCGATCTCGACGGGCTGAGCCTGGTCCTGATCCTGCTGACGATCGTGCTCAGCCTCATCTGCGTCGTGATCTCCTGGACCGAGATCACCGACCGTTCCGGCCTGTTCCACGCCAACCTGCTCTGGACCACCACCGGCGTCATCGGCGTCTTCCTCGCGCTCGACCTGTTCCTGTTCTTCTTCTTCTGGGAACTGATGCTGGTGCCGATGTATTTCATGATCGCGCTATGGGGCCACGAGAACCGCTCCTACGCGGCGATCAAGTTCTTCCTCTTCACCCAGGGCAGCGGCCTGCTCATGCTGGTGTCGATCCTCGTGCTCGTCTTCATCCACCAGCGCGCGACCGGCGATCTCACCTTCGACTATTTCGCCCTGCTTGGCACGAAAATGAGCCCGACCACCGGCTTCCTGCTGATGCTCGGCTTCTTCATCGCCTTCGCCGTGAAGCTGCCGGCGGTGCCGTTCCACACCTGGCTGCCGGACGCCCACACCGAAGCCCCGACCGCGGGTTCCGTGCTGCTCGCCGGCATCCTGCTGAAGACCGGCGCCTACGGCCTGATCCGCTTCGTGGTGCCGCTGTTTCCCGCGGCGGCGCACGCCTTCGCGCCGGTGGCGATGGCGCTCGCGGTCGCCGGCATCCTCTACGGCGCGCTGCTCGCCTTCGGCCAGAACGACCTCAAGCGCCTGGTCGCCTACAGCAGCATCAGCCACATGGGCTTCGTCCTGCTCGGCGTCTTCGCCTGGAGCACGCTCGCCCTGCAGGGCGTGGTCGCGCAGATGGTGGCGCACGGCATCAGCACCGGCGCCCTCTTCGTCCTGGTCGGCGCCCTGCAGGAACGCATCCACACCCGCGACATGCGGCGCATGGGCGGGCTCTGGGGGCAGGTGCCGCGCCTGTCCGCCTGCGGCATGTTCTTCGCCATCGCCTCGCTCGGCCTTCCCGGCCTCGGCAATTTCATCGGTGAATTCCTGATCCTGCTCGGCAGCTTCCAGGCCAGCGTGGTCTTCACCGTCATCGCCACGTTCGGGCTGGTCGCCGCCGCCGCCTATTCGCTGCTGCTGGTCCAGCGCGCCTTCCACGGCGCGGCGCGGGAACCGGCACCCCATCGCGCGATCGCCGATCTCTCGGCGCCGCATCTCGCCGTCATGGCGGTGCTGGTGGTCGCCATCGTCGGGCTCGGCCTCTATCCGCAGCCCGTCTTCGACGAGGTGGCGCCGGGCCTCTCCGCCGTGCAGCACAGCGCCGCGGTCTCGGCGGCGCTGCCCGAGCACCTCGCGGAGCGCGCGCCATGACCGCCCCGGCCATGACCGCCCCGGCCTTCGCCGCCTTCGCGCCCTTCACCCTGCTCGGCGCGGTGACGATCCTGGTCATGCTGCTGATCGCCATCCGCCGCGATCACCGCCTCGTCGCCCTGTCGACCATCGCCGGCCTGCTGCTCTGCTGCATCGCCCTGCCGCTCGCCGCTCCCGCATCCCCCGTCGCCGTGACGAAGCTGTTCGTGATCGACGGCGCCGCCCTGTTCTATGCGGGCCTCGTGCTCGTCTCCGCCCTGGTCGTCGCCGCGCTCTCCTGGGTCTATCTCGACCGGGTGGGCGAGGGGCCGCGCGAGGAATACTATCTCCTCCTGCTCACCGCGACGCTGGGCGCCGCCATCCTGCCGGCGAGCGTGCATTTCGCCTCGTTCTTCCTCGGCATCGAAACGCTCGGCATCTCGCTGCTCGGCCTGATCGCCTATGCCGGCCCGCGCGGCAGCGCGGCCGAGGCGGGCACGAAATATCTCATCCTCAGCGGCGCCGCCTCCGCCTTCCTGCTGTTCGGCATGGCGCTGATCTATGCCGCCTTCGGCTCGATGTCCTTCGCCCGCATCGGCGCGCTCGCCCATCAAGCCGGCCCGGCCGATCTCTACCGCCTCGCCGGCATCGCGCTCATTCTCGCCGGCGTCGCCTTCAAGCTCTCGCTGGTCCCGTTCCACATGTGGACGCCCGACGTGTACGAGGGCGCGCCCGCGCCGGTCACCGCCTTCATCGCCGTCGTCTCGAAAATCGCGGTCTTCGCCGTGATCCTGCGCTTCTTCGCCCTCGCCGGCGCTCATGCGGATGCCTCGCTCCGCGCCGGCATCGCCGCGGTCGCGATCCTGTCCATGCTCGCCGGCAACCTGCTCGCCCTGCTGCAGACCAACGTGAAGCGCCTGCTCGCCTATTCCTCCATCGCCCATCTCGGCTACCTGCTCGTCGCCTTCCTCGCCGCCCCGGCGCTCGGCGTCGATGCGGCGGCCTATTACCTAGCCGCCTACGCGGTCACCAGCCTCGGCGCCTTCGGCATCGTCGCGCTGCTCAGCGCGCCGGGCGCGGGGCGCGATGCCGACCGGATCGAGGATTACCGCGGCCTGTTCCGCACCCGCCCGTTCCTCGCCGCGAGCCTCGCGCTGATGCTGCTCTCGCTCGCCGGCATGCCGCCGACGATGGGCTTCATCGCCAAGTTCTACCTCGTCGTCGCCGGCGTCGGCACCGCCCTGTTCTGGCCGGTCGCCGCACTCCTGCTCGGCAGCGTGATCGGCCTCTACTACTATCTGCGCATCCTCGTCGCGATGGCGCTGCCCGCCCCCGGCGATGCGGAGGCGCGACATCCGATCGCCGTGCCCCCGCTCGGCAACGCGGTGATCGGCGCGCTGCTGGTCCTGCTGGTGGTGCTCGGCGCCTATCCGGCGCCCGCCCTCGCGCTGATCCGCATGACCATCGGCCACGGCTGACCGCCGCCACCGCCGCCCGTCATGGCCATGCGCCCTACCGCTGTGCATCCTGCATGGCTGGTCACCCCGCCGCCGCCTCAAAATGCTGGCATCGGGACGGCGGAAGAGTCATACTCCCGATAACGTTTGAGTGATGGCCCGCGCATGGCGCGCCATAGTCGGATGCACCGCCTGCACGGGCAGGCGCACCAGCCCGGAAAGCGGTTTCCAGCATCCGCCTGTGCCGGATCTCCATGCAGGCGGGCGTTTCGGTCCTGTCCTTCACGGAACGCGGAGAAAAGTCATGACAACGATACGCCAGGTGCTCGACCAGAAGGGCTGGGGCGCCATCGTGCTCAGCGCGAATCATTTCATCCCGCAGGCCGCGCGGTTTCTCACCGCCAAGCGCATCGGCGCCGCCCCGGTGGTCGACGATCGCGGCGCGCTGGTCGGCATGCTCTCCGAGCGCGACATCATGCGCTTCGTCGGCGAATTCGACGGCGACATCAAGGACCGCACGGCGGCCGACCTGATGACGACGCTGGTCGCCTCCTGCACGCCCGAGGCGACGATCCTCGACGCGATGCTGCTGATGACGACGCATCGCTGCCGCCATCTCCCCGTCTTCGAGGACGGCGTGCTGGCCGGCGTCGTCAGCATCGGCGATCTGGTGAAGGCCCGGCTGGAGGAAGCCGAGTTCGAGGTCGATTCGCTGCGCGCCTACATCGTCTCCTGACGCATCCCGTGCGTGGGCCTCACCGGCTCGCCGGCAACCCCCGCGCGAGCAGCCCCTGCATGCCGGCCTCATTGACGGGCTGGCCGAAATAGAAGCCCTGCACGCAGGCCGCGCCGAGCCGGCGCACATGGTTGAGCTGCACCTGGGTTTCGACGCCCTCCACCGTGATCGGCATCCTGATGGCCGTGGCCATGCCGACGATCGCGTTCAGGATCGGCGTCTCGTCCGTCTCCGCGCGGATCCGGCGGAGGAAGGACTGGTCGATCTTCATGGCGTCGAACCGGAACGCATCGAGCTGGGCGAGGGACGAATAGCCGGTGCCGAAATCGTCGAGCACGAGCCGCACGCCCAGCTCCCGCAGCCGGTGCAGCGTCGCCAGGTAATGGCGGTTGCGCGAGACGAGAACGGTTTCGGTGATCTCGAGATGAAGCCGGCGCGGGGCGAGCCCGGTCGCCTCCAGCACATCGCGCACCAGCGCCGGCAGATCGGCCAGTTCGATCTGCCGCGGCGAGACATTGACGGAAAGGCCGACGGCTTCCGGCCACCGGCACGCGGCGGCGCAGGCCTGCCGCAGCACCCAGGCGCCGATCGGCGCGATCAGGCCGGACTCCTCGGCGAGCGGGATGAACTCCGCCGGCGGAATGCGGCCCTGCTCCGGATGGTTCCAGCGCAGCAGCGTTTCCGCGGCGGCGATCGTGCCATCCGCGGTGCGGACGATCGGCTGGAACGCCAGTTCGAGCTCGCTGCGCCCGAGCGCGTCCGCGAGGTCGCGCTTGAGCTGCCGCTTGCGCAGGCTCTCCTGTTCCATCGCCGGCGTGAACACCCGGAAACTCCCCGGCGCCTCCGTCCGAGTCTCGTACAGCGCGAGATCGGCATGCCGGCACAGCCGCGCCGCGTCCCGATCCGCGAGCGAGGCGATCGCGAGGCCGATCGACAGGCTGATCCGCAGCGACAGGTCGCCCAGCTCGAACCGCTCCTCCATCGCGCCGACGATCCGCCGCGCCAGCGTCGTCGCATCCCCCGGCCGGCGCATGCCGTTCAGCAGGATCATGAATTCGTCGCCGCCGGTCCGCGCCAGGATGTCCCGCGGCCGCAGGCACGATTTCAGCCGGCGGGCGACGGTCTTCAGCACCTCGTCGCCCACGCCGTGGCCGAATGAATCGTTGATCTCGGTGAAGTAGTTGACGTCGGCGCAGATCAGCGCCATCGCGCGGCCCCTGGCCTGCGCGGTCAGCGCCGCCTCGAGCCGGGTGAAGAATCCCCTTCGGTTGAACTCCCCGGTGAGCGAGTCGGTTTCCGCCGCCTCGATCAGCCGGTCCTGCGTCAGCTTCCGCTCGGTGACATCGCGGACGAACAGCGAGATGTCATCCTCGCCCGGATAGAGATCGGCCTCCAGCCAGCGCCCGGTCGGCGCCCATGACAGTTCGAGCCGCAC
>NZ_AFPR01000247.1:0-7129 GCF_000219295.1 Acidiphilium sp. PM | reverse complement strand
ATCGCGGGCTGATGCCGCGCCGGCGCGGCGGGCGGCCGGCGTCCCGCGGGATGCGGCCGGCACCGCGCCGGACCTCCACCCTTCACCCATAAGGCCGGCCTGCGCGCGGGGCGGCGCCTGAGATCAGGGGAACGGCATGAGCCAGTCCACAAGTTTGCGCCGACACGGCTCCCGCCTGTTCGCGCTGCGCGAGGCGAGCATTCTCGTCGTCGCCATCCTGCTGTTCGCGTATTTCGCGATCAGCAACGACAATTTCCTCTCCGGCCCGAACCTGCAGACGCTGTCGCAGTTCATTGCCCCGGCCGCCATCATCGCCTGCGGCGAGATCATGCTGCTGATCTGCGGCGAGATCGATCTGTCGGTCGGCCAGGTCTTCGCGCTCGCCCCGTTCATCATGGCGTTCAGCGTGAAGGCGGGGCTCGGCCTGTTCGTCGGCATCGTGCTCGCGCTGCTGGTTTCCGCCGTGGTCGGGCTGATCAACGGCGGCATCACGGTGCTGCTGCGCGTGCCCTCCTTCGTCACCACGCTCGGCACGCTGTTCCTGATCAACGGCTTCACCCTGACCATCTCGCGCGGCTATCCGGTGAACACGCCGGGCGGCACGGCGATCGCCAACATCTTCGGCGCGGCCGGCTACAGCGAATTCCTCTGGGCGCTGCTGATCGTGGTGATCATGCACATGGTGCTGCGCCACCGGCGCTGGGGGCTGCACACGATCGCGGTGGGCGGCAACCTGACCGGGGCGACCGAGGCGGGCATCAACGCCGCGCGGATCAAGGTGGGCAACTTCGTGCTCACCAGCGTGCTCGGCGGCATCACCGGCCTGCTGGAAGCGTTCCGCATCGGCTCGACCGATCCGCTCGCCGGCGGCACCAACGTGATGTTCCTCGCCGTCGCCTCGGGCGTGATCGGCGGCACCAGCCTCGCCGGCGGCTCGGGCACGATCATCGGCGGGCTGCTCGGCGCCACCGTGCTCGGCGTGCTGCAGGACGGCTTCACCCTCGCCGGCATCAACGCCTTCACCTTCGACATGATCATCGGCGCCGCCATCCTGATCGCGATGGTCGCCAATATCCGGGTCCAGGGCATGCGCAAGGGAGGACGGCGATGAGCGCCACCGTGAACGGAGCGGCGCCGGACGCGCTGCGGGCCGAGAACATCGTCAAGTCGTTCGGCGCGGTGACGGCGCTGTCGGGCGTGTCGCTGCACGTGAAGCGCGGCGAGGTGCTCGGCATTCTCGGCGACAACGGCGCCGGGAAGTCGACCCTGATGAAGATCATCACCGGCTTTCACAAGCCGACCGCCGGCCAGCTCTACGTGCAGGGCGAGGCGGTGGATCTCGCCTCGGTCGATCATGCGCGGGCCCTCGGCATCGAGTGCGTGTATCAGGACCTCGCCCTGGTCAACACGCTGCCGATCTATCACAACATGTTCCTGAACCGCGAGCTCAGGACCCCGCTCGGCATGCTCGACCACAAGACGATGCGCCGGCGCGCGGCGGAGGCGCTCGAGGATATCGGCGTCAACATCCCCTCGGTCGACGAGGAGGTGGAGATGCTCTCGGGCGGGCAGCGGCAGGCGATCGCGATCGCCCGCGCGGTCTATACCGATGCCAAGATCCTGCTGCTCGACGAGCCGCTCGCCGCGATGGGCGCGCGCGAGGCCGGGCTGATCATCGACCTGATCCAGCGCCAGCGCGCCCGCGGCGACATCTCGATCATCATGATCATGCACAACTATGCCCAGACCCTGGAGATTGCCGATCGCGTCATGCTGATGCAGCATGGCGAGGTGACGTTCTCGGGGGCGGCGCGCGACACCTCGGTGGAGGAACTGCTCGAGATCGTGCGGCGCGAATACCGCGCGGCAAGGGCGCGCTGACGCCCTGAGCCGGCGACGATACATCACGACGGAAGAAGGATCATCATGACCGCACACGCCAACGCAATCTATCCGAGCCTCAAGGACCGGGCGGTGTTCATCACCGGCGGCGGCGGTGGCATCGGCGCATCCGTCGTCCAGCATTTCGCCGAGCAGGGCAGCCGCATCGTCTTCGTCGACATCGACGCGGCGGGCGGCCAGCGCGTGGTCGAGCAGGTGATGGCGAAGGGTCATGCCGCGCCGCATTTCTTCCAGTGCGACCTGCGCGACATCGAGGCCCTCAAGGCCGCGATCGCGAAAGGGGCGGAAGCGGTCGGCCCGTTCACCGTGCTGGTGAACAACGCCGCCCATGACGAGCGCCACCCGACGATGGACGTGACGGTGGAATATTGGGAGGACCGGCTGCAGGTGAACCTGCGGCACCAGTTCTTCGCCGCCCAGGCGATCATCCCGATGATGAAGGCCGCCGGCGGCGGCGCCATCGTCAATTTCGGCTCCAGCAGCTGGCACAAGGGCCAGGGCGGCATGCCGGCCTACGTGACCGCCAAGGCCGGCATCGAGGCGCTGACGCGCAGCCTCGCGCGGGATTTCGGGCCGGACAACATCCGCGTGAACTGCGTGGTGCCGGGCTGGATCATGACCGAACGGCAGATCGAGAAATGGCTGACGCCGGAAGGCGAGGAAACGCTGATGAAGCAGCAGTGCCTCAAGCAGAAGCTGACGCCCGCCGATGTCGCGCGGATGGTGCTCTGGCTCGCCGCCGACGACAGCCGGATGGTGACCAGCCACAATTTCTTCGTCGACGCCGGGTGGATCTGAGCGGCACGGGCGGATGACCGGCCGCCGATGATCGGGCTCGACTGGGGGACGACGCGGCTGCGCGCCTTCCGCATCGCGGAGGATGGCGTGGTCCGCGACGTGCGGCGTGCCGATCGCGGCGTGCTGAGCGTGAAGCCGGGCGGCTTCGCCGACACGCTGCGCGACATCGCCGGCGACTGGCTGGAGGCCGGCGAGCGGCGCGTGCTGATCGCCGGCATGGCCGGCAGCCGGCAGGGATGGCAGGAAGTGCCGTATCTCGACTGTCCGGCGGAGTTCGGCGCCATCGCCGCCGCGGCGCGGCCGGTGGCGTTCGACGCGGCGGAGGTGTTCATCCTGCCCGGACTTGCGGCGCGGGACGAAGCGGGAGTGCCGGAAGTGATGCGCGGCGAGGAGACGCAGATCGTCGGCGCCGCGGACGGCGACGCGCGCCGGCTCGTCTGCCTGCCGGGGAGCCATTCGAAATGGGCCACGGTGGCCGCCCGGCGGATCGAGGGGTTCCGCTCCTACATGACCGGCGAGGCGTTCGCCGCGATCGGCGGGGCGACGATCCTCGCGCAGACGATCGAGGCCGGCGCGCCGGACCCGGCCGCCTTCGCCGACGGCGTTGCCCGGGCGGGCCAGCCGGGCGGGCTGCTGCACCATCTCTTCGGCGTGCGGACCAGGGTCCTGCTCGATGGCGTGGCGAAGACCGCCGCGCGCGCCTATCTCTCGGGCCTGCTGATCGGCCACGAGGTGCGCCACGCGCTGCCGCCGGGCGCGGCCGAGGTGACGCTGATCGGCGATGCCGCGCTGTGCGGCCTTTACCGCGACGCGATCGAATTGTGCGGCGGCGCGGCGCGAATTCATGACGCCGGGGCGGGCGATGCCGCCTGTCTTGGCCTTGCCCGGCTCGGGGAGCAGATTCCATGGCGACACTGAAAGATCATCTCGACGCCTGCCCGCTGGTCGCGATCCTGCGCGGCATTTCGCCGGACGAGGCGGAGGCGGTGGGCGAGGCGCTGGTCGGGGCCGGGCTGCGGATCATCGAGGTGCCGCTGAACTCGCCCGACCCGTTCGAGAGCATCGCCCGCCTCGCCCGCCGCTTCGGCGACCGCGCGCTGATCGGGGCCGGAACGGTGATGACGGCCGCGGACATCGCCCGGCTTGCCGGCGCCGGCGGACGGCTGATGGTCACCCCGCACGCCGATCCCGATCTCGTGCGGGAGGCCAAGCGGCACGGGCTGCTCGCCCTGCCCGGCTTTTTCACCCCGGCCGAGGCTTTCGCCCTGATCGGGGCCGGCGCGGACGGGCTGAAGCTGTTTCCGGCCGAGGCGGCGAGCCCGGCGGTGCTCAAGGCCCTGCGCGCGGTGCTGCCGCCGGCGCTGCCGGTGCTGCCGGTCGGCGGCGTCTCGCCGGAGACGATGGCGCCCTGGCGCGCCGCCGGGGCGATGGGATTCGGCATCGGCTCCGGGCTCTATCGCCCGGGCGATGACGCCGCCGCGGTGCGCGAAAAGGCGGACGCGTTCATCTCTGCGCTCAAGGCCTGACCGGGCCGCGCCCCCCTCTGGTCTTCGCGGCGTTTGTCTTTTATCGTTTGACGGCAAGGGCCGGAGAAGCCGGCCGCAACGAAGAGGGGGAAGGGCGCCGCCATGTCCGAGGCTTTTCACGTCTATGACGAACGCTTTCGTTCGATGCTGCTGTTCAATGCGGCAATCGAGAAAATCGCCACGGGCTTCCGCTGGGCGGAAGGGCCGGTGTGGATCGGCGAGCAGAACTGCCTGCTGTGGAGCGACATTCCGAACGACCGGATGATGCGCTGGACGACCAACGGGACGGTCGACGTCTATCGCGCGCCGGCGCGGCACACCAACGGCCATACCCGCGACCGCCAGGGGCGGCTGATCAGCTGCGAGCATGGCGGCCGCTGTGTCAGCCGCACCGAATACGATGGCTCGGTGACCATCCTGGTCGACCGTTTCGAGGGCAAGCGGCTCAATTCGCCCAACGACGTCGTCGTGAAATCGGACGGCACGATCTGGTTTACCGACCCCGATTACGGCATCTGGAGCGACTATGAGGGCCACCGCGCGGAGAGCGAGATCGGCGCCTGCAACGTCTATCGCTTCGATCCGGCCAGCGGTGCGCTCGGCATCGTCGCCAGCGATTACGAGCGGCCGAACGGCATCGCGTTCAGCCCGGATGAATCGAAACTCTATGTCGCCGATACCGGCATGACCCACCGGCCCGATGGCCCGCATCACATCCGGGTGCATGACGTGATCGACGGCGCGCGGCTCGGGCCGGGCAGGGTCTTCGCGGAAATCCCGAACGGTTTCGCCGATGGCTTCCGGCTCGACGAGCACGGCAATGTCTGGTCGAGTTGCGGCACGGCGAACGGCGTTGCCGTCTTCGCGCCGGACGGCACGCCGCTCGGCAAGATCGACCTGCCGGAGGCGACCAGCAACCTCGTGTTCGGCGGACCGAACCGCAACCGCCTGTTCATGACGGCGACGAGTTCGGTTTACGCGCTCTACGTCGCAGTCCGCGGCAACAAGACAGTGTAACTGCACCTTTATTTCGTTTGTCAGCCACCGGGAAGTGCTGTATCGAACCGATAATAAACCGTCCAGAATGAAGGGAGGATGTTCATGGAATTCGACAACCAGACCGCTGATCCGATCGGCGGCCTCGATCTGACCGGCGCAACGCGCCGCACGCTGATCACCGGCCTCGCGGGCGGGCTCGGCCTGGCGGCCCTGCCCCGCTTCGGCCTCGCCAACGGCCGCAAGCTCAAGATCGCGCTCTCGAACTCGTATATCGGCAACGAGTGGCGCATCGAGATGGTCAACCTCTTCAAGGCGGCGCTGCAGATGGAGCCGTACAAGAGCGAAATCGAAGGCTCCTACTACAACTCCGGCAACAACGTCTCGCAGGAAAGCCAGCAGATTTCCGGCATGATCGCCGAGCGGGCCGACGCCATCCTGGTCGACGCCGCCTCGCCGACCGGGCTGAACGGCATCATCCAGCAGGCGCATGCGCGCGGCATCCTCGTCGTTTCCTTCGACAATGTCGTCACCACGCCGGCGGCGCTGAAGGTGAACACCGACCAGTTCAAGTTCGGCGAAACCCTCGCCGAGTGGCTGGTGAAGAAGCTCGGCGGCAAGGGCAACGTCATCATGGTGACCGGCGTTGCCGGCACGACGGTGAACCAGCAGCGCAATCTCGGCGCCGAATCGGTGTGGAAGAAGCACCCCGGCATCAAGGTGGTCAGCCGCTTCGCGGGCGACTGGGATTCGGCGACCGCGGAGAAGAACACCGCCTCCGTGCTGCCCTCGCTGCCCAAGGTCGACGGCATCTGGTGCCAGGGCGGAACCGACGGCGTGCTGAAGGCGTTCATCGCCGCCAACCGTCCGCTGCCGCCCACCGCCGGCGAGGCCGAGAACGGGTTCCGCAAGTTCATGGTCGGCTACATGGGCCACAAGGTCGATGGCCTGTCGATCGGCCAGCCGCCCTATCTGGTGCTCGTCGCGCTTGAACTGGCGCGCCAGGTGCTGAACAAGAAGTATCCGCGCAAGGACATCACCATTCCGTTCCCGTTCGTGACCGACGCGACGGTGAAACCCGGCGTGACGGTGTTCCCCAACCTGCCGGACAGCTTCTTCGCCGACTTCACCGACAGCGGGCCTGACGCGGTCGTGAAGGTCTGCGTCGATGCCGCGCTGCATGGCAAGCCCTGCGGCGGCAAGCTGACCGTTCACCTGCCCAAGGCATGACCGCGCCCGCAATCGCGGCGCGTGGCATCAGCAAGTCGTTCGGCGGCGTCAAGGCCCTTACCAGGGCCTCGATCGCCGTCGCACGCGGCAGAGTTCATGCGCTGGTGGGCGAGAACGGCGCCGGCAAGTCGACCCTGATCAAGATTCTCGGCGGCCGCATCCCGCCGGATGAAGGCACGGTGGAAATGGCCGAGGCCGGGCTGCGCGTCGGCACCGTGTTCCAGGAACTGACGCTGCTGCCCTTCATGACCGTGGCGGAAAACCTGCTGCTCGGCCGCGAACCGCGCACCGGGCTCGGCCTGATCGACCGGGCCGCGATGCCGGCGATCGCCGAGGCGGAACTCGCCGGACTCGGGATCACCCATATCGACACCCGCGCCCTTGCCGCCGATATCTCGCTCGCCGAGCGACAGATCATCGAGATTGCCCGGGTCATCATGTCCGAGCCGCAGGTGCTGCTGCTCGACGAGCCGACCTCGGCGCTGGTCGAGCGCGAGGTGGCCTGGCTGTTCGGGCAGATCCGCGCGCTGCGCGAGAAGGGGGCGGCGATCGTCTTCACCTCGCACCGCTGGGGCGAGATCACGAGCATCGCCGACGAAATCACCATTTTCCGCAACGGCACCGATGTCGGCACCTTCACCTCGATCGCCGAGGACGAGGCGATCACGCTGATGACC
>NZ_AFPR01000248.1:0-6624 GCF_000219295.1 Acidiphilium sp. PM | reverse complement strand
TCCGCCGCGGCGGCAAGCCCGACCAGCGCGTAATCCCCATGCCGCCGCGCCAGCTCCGCGAAGCCATACCGCCGCCCCGGCACCAGCGGAATCTCCACCGCGGTCAGAATCTCCCCCGGTTCCAGCGCGGTTTCGAACAGGCCGGTGAAAAAATCCGCCGCCGCGATCCGCCGCGCGCCCGCCTGCCCCTCGGCGATGATCGTCGCATCGAGCGCCAGCATGCAGGCCGGCAGTTCCGCCGCCGGATCGGCATTGGCGAGGCTGCCGCCGATCGTCCCCCGCGAGCGGATCGCCGGATGCGCGACATGGGCGAGCGCGGTCGCGATCAGCGGCGCATGGGCGGCGATCTCGGGTGCGTCGAGCAGCGTCGCATGGGTGCAGCCGGCGCCGATCCGCAGCATCGTCGCGGTGACGTCGATGCGCCGCAGGTCCGCGATCCGGCCGATATCGACCAGCAGGCCCGGCGCCGACAGCCGGAAGTTCAGCGCCGGCAGCAGGCTCTGCCCGCCGGCGAGGAGCTTCGCCCCCTCATGGGCGGCGAGCAGCCCGACCGCCTCGGCGACCGACCCGGCACGGACGTAATCGAATGGAGCAGGTTTCATGACATTCCTCGCCCGAAACCTGTCCGATCGCGGCGGGCCCGTCAATCGCCCCGCCGCCGCACCGCGCTCACCTCAGGGGCTGGCGGCCGCGGTCCTTCAGCATCCACAGCGCGACCACCGACATCGCGCAGCCGACCAGCAGATAGGCGCCGGCGGCGAGCTTCACTCCGGTCAGCCCGATCAGCGCGGTGGCGATCAGCGGCGCCGTGCCGCCGCCGATCCCGAGCCCGACATTGAACGCCAGCGAATAGCCCGACAGCCGGTATTCAGAGCGGAACTGCTCGGAGAGCATCGCCGGGGCGACGCCCATGATCGAGCCGAGCATCAGGCCCGAGACCACCTGGGCGATGGCGAAGGGCGTCAACGCCCCCTGCGCCATCGCGAAGAAGGGCAGCGCCAGAACCAGCAGCGCGCCGAAATTGCCGATCAGCCAGGAGCGGCGCAGGATCCAGTGATCGGTCAGCCAGCCGGTCAGCGGGATCAGGACCAGCACGAAAAGCTGCGTGACGGTCACGATCTCCAGCGCCAGGCTGTCGGAAATCGCGCCGAACTTGGACCCGAAGGTCGGCAGGAACACGAGGGTGAGATAATCCGCGACGCCATAGCCCCAGGTGAACAGCATCGCCAGCAGCATGATCTTCGGGCTGCGGCGGAACGCCTGGCGGATCGGCAGTTCGTCATCCTCCGCCGCCTTGTCGGGCTCATATCCGGTATCGGTCAGCCGCGAACGCACCAGATAGGCCAGCACCGCGAGCACGCCGCCGGCGAGGAACGGCACGCGCCAGGCCCAGCCCTGCACCGCATGATGGCCCGCCATCAGCGTGGTCAGCGCGGCGAAGCCGGCGGCGAGCAGATAGCCCCCGGTCGAGCCGAAATTCGCGAAACTGCCGGCGAAGCCCCGCCGGTTGGCCGGCGCGGTTTCCACGAGATACGACACCGAGCCGGTGAACTCCCCGCCCACCGACAGGCCCTGGAACAGCCGCACCGCCAGCAGCAGCACCGGCGCCCAGAAGCCGATCTGCTGATAGGTCGGCAACAGCCCGACCGCCGTGGTCGCCAGCCCCATCATCACCACCGAGGTCACCAGCACCGTCTGCCGCCCCACCCGGTCGCCGAGATGGCCGAAGATCACCCCGCCGATCGGCCGCATCATGAACCCGATGGCGAACCCGCCATAGGCGCCGAGCAGCGAGGCGATCTTGTCGGACGAGGGGAAGAACAGGCTGGCGATCATCGGCGCGAGATAGCCGTAGAGGCCGAAATCGTACCATTCCAGCACGTTCCCGATCGTGCCGGCGCTGAGATTGCCGAGCGAGAGGGTGCGGTGTTTCTTGAGCCGCGTGGGCGCGGCGGATGCGGGTTGCGACATGTCAGGCCTCGCTTTCGTTCTCCCCGAACGGCAACGACGCATCGCCGCCCACCGGCGGAGGGCGGCGCGGGACAAACCGGTCGGGTCTTGGGTTGCGGCCGGACGACGCCAGCGCGCCATCACGGCGCCGGTCGCCTCGTCGCGGCGCCCGGCCCGCCGCGCCCCCGCAACCGGGACACGCGACGACTCATGAATCAGGCGCCCGACGGGCACCATCTGAGATTGCAGTCTCGATCCAGATATGGAGGCGTCAGCTCACGGATCAAGAAAAAATCGCAGGATTCATGTCATTCCCGGCGAACGCGCGGAAATATCCCTGTATTTTACTCGATCTTCCTCAACCGGCGCACCGCCGCCAGATCCAGCCTCGCGGCGATGCGCCTGCGTTCATTCGGGCAGATACACGCTGGCGATCAGCCCCTTGCCGCCCGGCCGGTTCGCCAGCGTGATGTCGCCGCCATGCGCGCGGATCGCGTTGCGGGCGATGGCGAGGCCGAGCCCCAAGCCGCCGGTCTCGCGGTTGCGGCTGGTCTCCAGCCGGCGGAACGGCTCGAACACCCGCTCCAGCTCGCCCGGCGGCACGCCCGGCCCGTCATCCTCGATATCGACGCGCAGCGTATGCCGCTCCGCCTGGTGCAGCGAGACCCGCGCCGACTGGCCGTATTTCACCGCGTTGCCGATCAGGTTGGCGAAGGCGCGCTTGAGCGAGAGCGGCCGGCCGCGGATGGTGATGTGATCGGGCCCCTGATAGGCGAGCCTGGCCGAAGCGGCGGGGGCGATATCGGCCGTCTCGTCGATCACGGTGCGCAGCAGGATCGCGAGGTCGACCGGCACCGAGGCCTCGGTCTGCGCCACGTCGCGCCCGAAGGCGATGGTCGAGGTCAGCATCGCCTCCAGCTCGTCGAGATCGGCGAGGATCTTCTCGCGCTGCGCGTCGTCGTCGAGGAATTCGGCGCGCAGCCGGAGGCGGGTGATCGGCGTGCGCAGGTCGTGGCCGATGGCGGTGAGCAGGAAGGTCCGGTCCTCGACGAAGCGGCGGATGCGCGCGGCCATCGTGTTGAACGCGATGGCCGCGGTGGCGATCTCGGTCGCCCCGCCCTCCGGCAGCGACGGCGCATGGGCGATGTCGCGCCCGAGCTGCTCGGCGGCGGCGGCCAGCGTGCGGACCGGCGCGGTCAGCCTGACCACCCCCCAGAAGATCAGCAGCGCGCCGAGCGCGAACATCACCAGAAAGGCGCTCGCGAAGCCGGGCTGTTCCCAGGGCGGGCGCGGCCGGAACGGGCTCTGCACCGTCAGCCAGCCGCCATCCGGCAGCTCGAAGCTCAGGATCGTGGTCGAGGGCGCGGTCGTGCCCCGCATCACCACCTGCCTCGGCTGCAGGAAATCGGGCATCGGAAAGGCGAGCAGCGAACCCTGGATGATCTGCCGGGTCGGCAGCGGCAAGGTGAAGGTGCCGGAATAGGGCGGCACCGGATCGAGGCTGACCCGGTCGCCGGCGACGCCGTTCGCCTCCGCCACGATCTGCGTCCGCAGCGGCTTCGGCGCGCTCACCACCGGGCGATAGAGCGCGCCGTCCCGCGTCGCGATCGCGCGTTCGGCGACGATCCCGTTCACCTCGATCTGGTTGAGCACATGAACGCCGAGGCCGATGGCCTGGATCAGCGAAAACCCGAGCAGCAGAACGAGCCCGGTGCGCCAGGCGAGGCTGGAAGGCCAGAATTTCAGCCGTGCCCAGATCCGGCCGAGGGTCATGAACGCTCGACCGGCGCCGCCAGCACATAGCCGCCGCCGCGCACCGTCTTGATGATCTGCGCGTGCCGCCCGTCATCCTCGAGCTTGCGCCGCAGCCGCGAGATCGCGACGTCGATCGCCCGGTCGAACGGCCCCGCCTGCCGCCCGCGCAGCAGGTCGAGCAGCATGTCGCGGGTCAGCACCCGGTTCGGCCGGTCGAGCAGGGCGAGCAGCAGGTCGTATTCCCCGCCGGTCAGCGGCACCTCGACCCCGTGCGGGTCGAGCAGCCGGCGCCGCGACGTCTCCAGCACCCACCCGGCGAAGCGGTAGAGCCGCGCCGAGCTTTCGCGGCCCGGGGTCTCGTTCTCGCCGACGCGGCGCAGCACCGCGCGGATCCGCGCCACCAGCTCGCGCGGGTTGAACGGCTTCGTCACATAGTCGTCGGCGCCGAGTTCGAGGCCGATGATCCGGTCCGGCTCCTCGCCCAGCGCCGTGAGCATGATGATCGGCACCTGCGATTCCCCGCGCAGCCAGCGGGCGAAATCGATCCCCGATTCGCCGGGCAGCATGAGATCGAGCACGACGAGCTGGTAATGGCCGTTGAGGTAGGCCCGCCGCGCCTCGCGCGCATCCCGCACGGCGGTGACGCGGAAGCGCTGGCGTTCGAGAAAGCGGGCGAGCAGTTCACGGATTTCGCGGTCATCGTCGACCACGAGGATGTGCGGCATGATGTCCATGGCTGTTACAATAGCCGGGATCGTTTCACTTTGGGCGCACCGTTGCATTTCCTTACGCAAAATGATCATGCCCCGGCGTCCAAGATTTTACTTGCGCCCCCGGGGTGATGGCCCTATGTCGCGCTCCACGCAGCAACGCACGTGCCTCTGCCTCCCGTCGGGGGTTACGCAACGACGTCAAGCGTTCTGGCAACAACCCGGCATTCGTGCCGGTTTCGTCTGGTCGCTGGTTCGTTCGACCGTTTCGCAACCCGCCCTGCGCCGCAAGCGCCGGGCCCATGGATCTGGGAAGGGAGTGGGTCATGACCCCCAAGCTCGCCCGTTTTCTCGATTCCGGCATGGTCTCCACGCCGGCCATCCTCGTCGATCTCGATCGCGTGGCGGCGAATTTCGCCGCCCTGCGCGCCGCCCTGCCGGACGCCGCGATCTACTACGCGGTGAAGGCCAATCCGGCCGCCCCGGTGCTCGATCGCCTGGTCGGCCTCGGCTCGCGCTTCGATGCCGCCAGCATCGAGGAAATCCGCGCCTGCCTCGCCGCCGGCGCCGCCCCCGCCGCGATCAGCTTCGGCAACACGGTCAAGAAGCGCGCCGCCATCGCCGAGGCGCATGCGCGCGGCGTCGATCTCTTCGCCTTCGATTCCGACGAGGAGCTGGACAAGCTCGCCGCGGCCGCGCCCGGCGCGAAAGTCTATTGCCGCCTCGCCGTCAGCCAGGACGGGGCGGACTGGCCGCTCTCGCGCAAGTTCGGCACCAGCGGCACCCATGCGCGCGACCTGCTGGTCCGCGCCGCCGAACGCGGCCTGATCCCCTGGGGCGTGTCCTTCCATGTCGGCAGCCAGCAGACCGGCGTCGGCGCCTGGCGCACCGCGATCGGCCAGGCCGCCGCCGTGTTCACCGACCTGCGGGCGCGCGGGATCGACCTGCGGCTGCTCAATCTCGGCGGCGGCTTCCCCACCCGCTACCGCGACGACATCCCGCCGCTCGGCGATTTCGGCGCCGCGATCATGGATGCCGTGCGCCAAGCCTTCGGCAACAACGTGCCGGACCTGCTGATCGAGCCCGGCCGCGCGATCGTCGGCGATGCCGGCGTTGCGGTGAGCGAGGTGGTTCTCGCCTGCACCCGGCACGAGGATGAGGGCCGCCGCTGGGTCTATCTCGATCTCGGCCGTTTCGGCGGCCTCGCCGAAACCGAGGGCGAGGCGATCCGCTACCGCATCACCGCCCCCGGCGTCGCCGGCGCCGACGCGCCCGCCGTGCTCGCCGGGCCGAGCTGCGATGGCGTGGATGTGATGTACCGCGAAACCCCCTGCCCGCTGCCCGCATCCCTCGCCGCCGGCGACCGCGTGCTGATCCACGATACCGGCGCCTACGTGACAAGTTACGCGAGCCAGGGGTTCAACGGTTTTCTCCCGCCGGAAGAACACTATCTCTGACGCAGTCGCGCCGCCCGGCGTCCGGGCGGCGCGTTGTTGCAACCAGCGCTCAGGGAGAGCCTCATGACCGACAAGATCACGACGACCATCGGCAGCATCGACATCAAGGCCGCCGACGGTTCGGGCGCGTTCAAGGCCTACACCGTCACCCCCTCCGTCAAGCCGACCGGCGCGGTGGTGGTGATCCAGGAAATCTTCGGCGTGAACGACGCGCTCCGCGCGACCTGCCAGGAAATCGCCGAGATGGGCTTCATCGCCATCGCGCCGGACCTGTTCTGGCGGCAGGAGCCGGGCGTCGACCTCACCGACAAGTCCGAGGCCGAGTGGAAGCGCGCCTTCGAACTGATGAACGGCTTCGACCAGGACAAGGGGATCGAGGATCTCAAGACCACCCTCGCCACCGCCCGCGCCCTGCCGGGCTGCAACGGCAAGGTCGGCACCGTCGGCTTCTGCCTCGGCGGCCGCCTCGCGGTGATGATGGCTACGCGGTCGGACGCCGACGTGAACATCTCCTATTACGGCGTCATGCTCGACAAGCTGATCCCCGAATTCGGCAACATCGGCCGCAAGCTGGTGATGCACATGGCCGAGCTCGACGAGTTCGCCCCGAAGGACGCGCGCGACGCGGTGATGGCGGCGACGAAGGGCAACGCCCTGGTCTCCTCGCATGTCTATCCCGCCGTCCACCACGCCTTCGCCCGCGTCAACGGCGTGCATTTCGACCGCCGCGCCGCCACCATCGCCAATGGCCG
>NZ_AFPR01000249.1:0-949 GCF_000219295.1 Acidiphilium sp. PM | reverse complement strand
CTCGGCGAGTTCGGCGCCACCATCGCCATCTCCGCGCGCAAGGAGGACGAGCTGGACGAGGCGGTGAGGCACCTCGCCGGCCTCGGCATCGCCGCCACCGCCCATGTCAGCGACCTCGGCCGGGACGACGGCCCGAAGACGCTGGCCGACGCCGTGCTGGCCTCAGGCCCGGTCGACATCCTGGTGAACAATGCCGGCGCCACCTGGGGTGCCCCGGCGGTCGACGTCACGCCCGAGGCCTGGGCGCGGGTGATGAACCTCAACGTCAACAACCTGTTCTTCCTCACCCAGGCGATCGCCGCACGCTCGATGATCCCCCGCAAGTCCGGCAAGGTGCTCAACATCGCCTCGATCGCCGGGCTTCGCGGCCATCACCCGGACATCACCGGCACCATCCCCTACAACACCTCGAAGGGCGCGGTGGTGAACATGACCCGCGCGCTCGCCGCCGAATGGGGCCCGCACAACATCACGGTGAACGCGCTCGCCCCCGGCTTCTTCCCCTCGAAGATGACGCGCGGCATCCTCGGCCAGTTCGAGGAAAAGATCCTGGCGAAGACGCCGATGAACAAGCTCGGCAACGACGCCGACCTGAAGGGCGCCGCCCTGCTCTTCTGCTCCGCCGCCTCCGGCCACATCACCGGCCAGATCCTCGCGGTCGATGGCGGCTCCGGCGTGATCTGACCCGCGCTCAGCCCCCGGACGCGGCGGCCACCGCGTCGCCGATCCGGGGGCGGAAGCCGAAGAACCCGCGCCCCGCATGCGGCCACAAGGCGCGGTCCCAGGCGCGGGCAACCCGCACCGCCCCCACATCCGCCGCCGCCAGCGCCTGCGCGACCGGCCCGATGGGCGGATGCGCGGTCACCACCTTCAGCCGGTGCGCCGCCGCCCAGCCGGCGAGATCGTCCACTTCCAGCAGCACCGGCCGGACGCCGAACCGCGCCGCCGC
>NZ_AFPR01000250.1:0-3515 GCF_000219295.1 Acidiphilium sp. PM | reverse complement strand
CGCGCACGGCGTCGAGCATCGCGGGGAGGATGGTCTCGTCGTGCTGGAGGTCGCCGTCGATCACCGCGACGAAGGGGGCGGAACTGGACAGCGCCCCCTCGATGACGGCCGAGGACAGGCCGCGTCGGCCGACGCGGCGGAGGCAGCGGACGCGGGTGTCGGTCCGCGCCAGGGCGCGGGCGGCGTCGGCCGTGCCGTCGGGGCTGTCGTCGTCGACGAAGATCACCTCCCAGTCGATGCCGGCGAGGGCGGCATCGAGGGCGGCGACCATGGGGGCGACGTTCGGCTGCTCGCGATAGCAGGGAACGACGACGCTGAGGACCGGGCTGCGGCAGGCCGTCACGCGGGCAGGCTCAGCCGCCGAGCGCCTCCAGCACCGCCTCGGCCCGGCTGACCTCGAAGCCGCCCGGCTGCTCGATGGCGAGATGCGTCACCAGCCCGTCCTGCGCGACCAGGGCATAGCGCTGGCTGCGGACGCCGAGGCCGCGGGCGATGAGGTCGAGCTCGAGGCCGAGGGCGCGGGTGAAGGCGCCGGAGCCGTCGGCGAGGAAGGTGATCTTGCCGCCGGCCTTCTGGCTCTCGGCCCAGGCGGTCATCACGAACACGTCGTTCACCGCGATGCAGGCGATCTCGTCGACTCCCTTCGCCTTCAGCGCGTCGTAATGCTCGAGGAAGCCGGGAACGTGCTTCGCGCTGCAGGTGGGGGTGAAGGCGCCGGGAACGGCGAAGAGCACCACCGTCTTGCCGGCGAACAGCTCGCCGGTGTCGATCTCCTGCGGTCCCTCGGCGCCGGGGGTCATCAGCTTCATGGCCGGGAGCCTGTCGCCCACCTTGATCATCGCGTCTCTCCTGATTGGATGGCCTGTTCGAGCAGACTGGTAGCCGAAGCCGGGCCGCGCGTGAAGGCGGGCGGTTCAGGCGTAGCGTTCCTCGGCCCAGGGATCGGCGTTGTTGTTGTAGCCGCGGGTTTCCCAGAAGCCCTTGCGGTCGGCCGTCGCGAAGGTGATGCGGCGGACCCATTTGGCGGATTTCCAGAGATAGTAGCGCGGCACCAGCACCCGCACCGGGCCGCCGTGCTGGCGGGTCAGCGGCTTTCCCTCCCAGCTGTGCACCAGGTAGCAGTCCTCGGCGGCGAACTGGTCGAGGCGGAGATTGGTCGTGTAGTCGTCATAGGATTCGAAGAGGACGTGGGTCGCCTCCGGGTGCGGCCGCACCAGGTCGAGGATGGTGCGGATCGACACGCCGCGCCAGTGATTGTCGTAGCGCGACCAGGTGGTGACGCAGTGCATGTCCGACACGCTGTCCTGCTGCGGCAGGGCCATGAACCCGTCCCAGTCGAGTGTGACGGGATTGGCGACGGCGCCGTCGATCGCGAGGCGGAAGGCGGCTTTCGGCACCTCGGGCTGGACGCCGAGATCGAGCACCGGCCAGTCGGTGACGAGGCGCTGGCCGGGCGGGAGGCGCTGCGCCGGCGGCGCGGTGGCGCCGGTCAGGCCCCGCCCCTCGCGCGACCAGTCCTGCTTGCGGCCGATCAGCTTGTCGCGGATCTGGCCGATCAGGCTGATTTCCGGTCCGTCGTTTCCCTGCTTGTCCGCTTCGTCCATCGCCGTTCTCCTTCCGGGCCGGACGATGATATGGGGTGAAGGGGCGCGCGGTCCAGCGCGCGGCGGGGTCAGCGGTTCTTGAGGATGCGGGCCTTGTCGCGTTCCCAGTCGCGCTTGGCGATGGCCTGGCGCTTGTCGTGCTGCTTGCGGCCCTCGGCGATGCCGAGCGTGACCTTGGCGAGGCCGCGCGGGTTGAAATGCACGTCGAGCGGGACGACGGTCGAGCCCTGGCGGGCGATGGCGCCGAGGAGCTGGTCGATCTGCTTGCGCTTGAGCAGGAGCTTGCGCGGGCCCTTGGTGTCGAAGCGGGAGAGCACGCCGCCCTGGTATTCGGGGATGTACATGTTGAAGAGATACATCTCGCCGTCGCGCTCGCCGGCGAAGGCCTCGGACAGCGTGGCGCGGCCCATGCGCAGCGACTTCACCTCGGCGCCGCGCAGCACGATTCCGGCCTCCACCGTGTCCTTGATCGTGTAGTTGAACCGGGCCTTGCGGTTCTGCGCCGCGATCCCGTGGGAGATCAGCCCGGATTTCCGGGGCTCGGCCATCAGGCGAGCAGCCCGAGCCCGGTCATCGCGGCGCGCATCTGCGCCTTCGTCGCCTCGGCGAGCGGGGCGAGCGGCAGGCGGCAGAATTCCGAGCCGAATCCGAGCAGGGAGGCGGCGTATTTCGCCGGGGCGGGATTGCTCTCGGCGAACATCGCATCGTGCAGGGGCAGCAGGCGGGACTGGATCGCCATCGCGGTCTTCAGGTCGCCGGCGCGCCAGGCCGCCTGCATCTCGGCGCAGAGGCGCGGGGCGATGTTGGCGGTCACCGAGATGCAGCCGACGCCGCCGGCGGCGAGGAAGGCGAGCGCGGTGTGATCCTCGCCCGAGAGCTGGCAGAACGACGCGCCGCAGGCGGCGGTGGTGTGCAGCGGGCGGGTGAGGTTCGCCGTCGCGTCCTTCACGCCGACGATGTTGGGGTGCTGCGCGAGGCGGGCCATCGTCGCCACACTCATGTCGATCACCGAGCGGGGCGGGATGTTGTAGATGATGAGCGGAATACCGATCGCGTCGGCGACCGCGGTGAAGTGGCGGAGCAGGCCGTCCTGCGTCGGCTTGTTGTAGTAGGGGGTGACGACGAGAACGCCGTCGGCGCCGACGGATTCGGCGTGCTTCGCGAGGCCGATGGCCTCGCGCGTGGCGTTCGAGCCGGCGCCGGCGATCACCGGGACGCGTTTCCTCGCCACCTCGACGGTGATCTCGACCACACGCTTGTGCTCGTCATGGCTGAGCGTGGGGGATTCGCCGGTGGTGCCGACCGGGACGAGGCCGTTGGTGCCCTCGGCGATCTGCCATTCGATGAAACGTTCGAGCGCCGCCTCGTCGATGCGACCGTCTTCGTGCATCGGGGTGACCAGCGCGACCAGTGAGCCGTGAAACATTGTGTTCTCCGTGAGTGCGCGTAACCTATTCGCAGCATTCGGCGGCGGCAAGGTATGGGAGCGCGGGAGCAGTCCTGCTATTGGTTCGCGCATGGTCCGGATGTTGCTGCTGCTGACGTCCCTGCTCGCTCTCGGCGCCGCCCCCGCGCCGCTGGGCGCGGTCGCGATCGCCGCCCCGCTGCAGCCCGCCCCCGCCCTCGCCCGGATCATGAACGACATCCGCGCCAATCACTGGACCGAGGCGGAAACGCTGGCCGCCGCCCAGCCGGACCGGCTGGTGGCGCGGCTGGTGACCTATTACCGGGTGCTCGACCCCGGGGCGGCGAGCGAGACCGAGATCGCCGCGTTCATGGCCAGATATCCCGACTGGCCGGAGCAGGGAATCCTGGCGCGGCGGTGGAACGAGGCGCTGGCCGCCGACCCGGACGACGCCACGGTGCGGCGCGAATGCCGCACCCGGCTGCCCGAGACCGCCGCCGCCAATG
>NZ_AFPR01000251.1:0-2087 GCF_000219295.1 Acidiphilium sp. PM | reverse complement strand
CCGTCATCGGGTGGTCAGGCCTCGGCGTCGGCGTCGTGGCGGGTGGTGCTGCGGATCAGGCCGCGCTTGCTCGGCGCGTCGATGAAGGTGAGGATCTCGGCGAGATAGGGATCGTCGCCGGCCTCGCGGCGCAGCATCTCGACCCGCGCGGCGAAGGTGCCGGCGCCCTGGAACAGCAGGCGGTAGGCGTTGCGCAGCCGGTGCTGGCCCTCCTTGTCGAGCCCGCGCCGGCGCAGGCCGACGATGTTGAGCCCGTGCAGCCGCGCGCGGTTGCCGATCACCGAGCCATAGGGGATCACGTCCGCCTCGACGCCGGAGGCGCCGCCGACCATCGCGCCGGTGCCGATCCGCACGAACTGGTGGATCGCGGTGGCGCCGCCGATGATGGCGCGGTCGGCGATCTCGACATGGCCGCCCATCACCACGTTGTTGGCGATGACGATGTTGTCGCCGAGCGCGCAGTCATGCGCGACATGGACCACCGCCATCAGCAGGCAGCCGGCGCCCACGCGGGTGATGCCGTGCCCGGTGACGGTGCCGCGATGGATCGTGCAATGCTCGCGGATGGTGCAGCCCGGGCCGATCACCGTTTCGGTCGGCTCGCCCCGGTATTTCAGATCCTGCGGCGCGAGGCCGATCGTGGCGAAGGGGAACACCTTCGTTCCCGCGCCGATCCGCGTGTGGCCGTCCGCCACCACGTGGGAGACGAGTTCGACGCCGTCTTCGAGGACGACGTCCGGGCCGACGACGCAGAACGGGCCGACATTGACCCCCGCGCCGAGCGAGGCCCGCGGATCGACTGACGCTGTGGGGTGGATCATCCCTCGCCGGCTTTCTTGTCCATGATCATCGCGGCATAGGTCGCCTCGGCGACGGCGACGCCATCGACCCGCGCGACGGCGTTGAACTTCCACACATTGCCGCGGTTGCGCTCCTTCGCGACATGGATGCGCAGCACGTCGCCCGGCACCACCGGGCGGCGGAATTTCGCGCCCTCGACCGACATGAAATAGACCACCTTGCCGGCTTCCTCGGGGCCGAGGGTTTCCACCACCAGCACGGCGGCGGTCTGCGCCATGCTCTCGATGATGAGCACCCCGGGCATGACCGGGTGGCCGGGGAAATGGCCCTGGAAGAAGCTCTCGTTGACGGAGACGTTCTTCACCCCGATGGCCGAGACGTTCGGCACCAGCTCGACCACGCGGTCGATCAGCAGGAACGGGTAGCGGTGCGGGATCGCGCGCATGATGCCGGCGATGTCGACCGTCCGTCCTTCCGCCTGTTGCGCGCTGGTGTCCGTCGAGGTTCCGTCCATGTCAGAGCGTCCGCGTCCCGTTCCTGTTGTGAATGATCCGGTCAGGATTCCGCATCCCGCTCCGGCTCCGGTTGGGCCGGAGAATGCCTCAAACCGCCGCGCCGTGCAAAGCGCCGCACCGCCGCGACCTCGCGCATGAAGTCCTTCGCCGGCTGGGCCGGGCTGCCGAGCATGTCGATCCCCGGCTTCACGTCCGACATCACGCCGGCCTGCGGGCCGATGCGCGCGCCCTTGCCGAGCGTGACGTGGCCGGAGATTCCGGCCTGGCCGGCGAGGACCACGAAATCCTCCAGCGTGGTCGAGCCCGATATGCCGACCTGCGCGACGATCACGCAGCAGCGGCCGATGCGCACGTTGTGGGCGATCTGCACGAGGTTATCGATCCGCGTGCCGGCGCCGATCACGGTGTCCTGCGCGGAGCCGCGGTCGATCGTGGTGTTCGCGCCGATATCGACGTCGTGCTCGACGATGACCCGGCCGAGCTGCGGGACGGAGAGAAACCCCTGTTTCGTGGTCGCGAAGCCGAACCCGTCCTGGCCGATGCGCACGCCGGGGTGGATCGTCACCCGGTCGCCGATCAGGGCGAAGCCGATGCTGGCACCCGCGCCGACGCTGGTTCCCGCGCCGATCTCGACGCCGGGGCCGATGACGGCGTGCGGGCCGATGCGGCTGCCGGCGCCGATGCGGCTGCCTGCGCCGATCACCGCAAAGGGGCCGATCTCGGCCGAGGGGTGGATCTTCGCGGCGTCGGCGATCACCGCGCTCGGGTGGA
>NZ_AFPR01000252.1:0-2567 GCF_000219295.1 Acidiphilium sp. PM | reverse complement strand
ACAGCGCGCACAACACCGCCCTGCTGCTGCTTGCCCGCGGCGTCAACGCGGCCTTCGTCGACCTGACCGGCTGGCAGGACGGGCGCAACCTCGATCTCGACGAGCGGATCCGCACCGGGCTCGACGGGATCGACTCAGCGACCACCCTGCCGATTGTCACCGGCTATGCGAAATGCAGCGACGGCATGGTCCGCAAATACGACCGCGGCTACACCGAGATGACCTTCGCCCGGCTCGCCGTGCTCACCGGCGCGCGCGAGGCGATCATCCACAAGGAGTTCCATCTCTCCAGCGCCGATCCGAAGGTCGTCGGCGTCGGCAAGGCGCGCAAGATCGGCCGCACGAATTACGACGTGGCGGACCAGCTCGCCAATCTCGGCGTCGAGGTCATCCATCCCGGTGCGGCGCGCGGATTGCGCCAGGCGGGCATCCCGCTGCGGGTGCGCAACACCTTCGACCGGCACGACGAGGGCACGCTGATCTGCGCCGACTACGTTTCCGCCGCGCCGCGCATCGAGATCGTCACAGGCATCCGCGAGCTGCGCGCGCTTCAGTTCTTCGAGCAGGACATGGTCGGCAAGAAGGGCTATGACGCGGCGATCCTCGACACGCTGACGAAGCACCGCGCGCGCATCGTCAGCAAGTCGTCCAACGCCAACGCCATCACCCATTATCTCGCCGCCGGCGGGCCGACGGTGCGCCGGGTGATCGCCGATCTGGAGGCGCGATTTCCGAACGCCGAGGTCTCGGCGCCGCGCCTCGCCATGGTCGCGCTGATCGGCAGCGATCTCAGCGCGGAGGGCTGTGTCGGCCGCGCGCTCGACGCGCTCGGCGCGGCGGGAATCGGGGTCAAGGCGATGCAGCACCAGATGCGCAATGTCGACATCCAGTTCATTCTCGATACCGACCGCTTCGACGACGCGATCCGCGCGCTCCACGCCGCCCTGGTCGAATGCCGGGCGACGCAGGATGGCAAGGGCGGGACGCTGCGCACCGCCGCCTGATCGTGCATGCGGGCGAAGCTGACCCGCACCGGCGGCATTGACCGCAGCCGGCCCACCGCCTAGAGCAACATCCGGTCGGGTGGAGTCATCTGATCGGATGATGCTCTATTTATCAATACAATAGAGCACGAAAGCCGACCCGGAAGGATCGGGAAGTGCTCCAGGCGGTGGGCCGGTCCGGGACGGATCGTCGGTCGCCTTGGCGTCTCCTTTGCCTTGCGGCAGGATGAGGTTCTGATGGTCTCCTCGCTGCTTTCCGTCCGCAGTCTGCTGTTCTCCATCTTCATGCTGATGGCCGGCAGCGGCTTCCTCGCGACGCTGATGAGCCTGCGGCTCGAAGCCGCGGGCACGACGCAGCTGCTCATCGGGCTGATCGGCACCGCCTATTACGCCGGGCTGACGCTGGGCGCGCTGCGCGCCGGGCGGATCATCGAGCGGGTCGGCCATATCCGCGCCTTCACCGCCTTCGTCTCGCTGTTCTCGGCGAGCACGCTGGCCTGCACGGTCTGGCAGGAATTCGGCTTCTGGGCGGTGCTGCGCTTCATCGAGGGCCTGTCGCTTGCCGGCGTGTTCATCTGCATCGAAAGCTGGCTGAACGAGCGGGCGACGCCGCAGACCCGCGGCGCCATCCTCGCCTTCTACATGGTCGCGCTTTATGCCGGGCAGGGGGCGGGACAGTTTTTGCTCGACCTTGGCAACCGCGTCCCGGCGCTGCCGTTCATCGCCGCATCGATCCTGCTTTCGCTCGCGGTGATCCCGATCGCGCTGACGCGGATCCCCGGCCCCGCGCTGGGGGGGGCGACGCCGCTCTCCTTCGTCCGTCTCTACCGGATCTCGCCGCTCGGCATCATCGGCGCGGCGGTGACCGGCGTGATGCTCGGCGGTTTCTACGCGCTCGGCGCGATCTATGCGCACGGGCTCGGCATGGGCAGGCCGCAGACCGCGCTGTTCATGAGCCTCGTGATCCTGGGCGGCGTGGTGCTGCAAATCCCGATCGGGCGGCTTTCCGACCGGTTCGACCGGCGCAAGGTGATCATCGGCACGTTTGCCGGCACCGGGCTGGTCAGCCTCGTGCTCGGCCTCCTGGCCCGGCGGCCAGACGTCGTTGATACGCTCGGCCTGCTGTTCGGCGGCCTCGTCTTCACCCTCTACCCGCTCTGCGTCGCCCATACGAACGACTTTCTGGAGCCCGACCAGCGGGTGGGGGCCAGCGGCGGCCTCGTGCTGGTCTATTCCATCGGCGCGGCAATCGGCCCGATCATCGCGGCGATGGCGATGACGCGGATCGGCCCCGGCGGGCTGTTCTATTTCCTGGCCCTCGCGGCCGCGGCGGCGGTGGGTTTCGGCGTCTGGCGCCAGCGCGTGCGCGAGCCGGTGCCCAACGAGCAGCAGCAGCCCTACCAGATCCTGCCGCGCACCACGCCCATCGCCGCGACGCTCGATCCCAATACCGCGGAAGAGGGCTGACCGGCCGGGCCTACCGGAACCGCGCGACCAGGGCGACCGCCTGGCGCAGCACGCCGGCAAGGGCGGCACGCTGGGCGGCCACCAGGTCGGCCGGGG
>NZ_AFPR01000253.1:0-928 GCF_000219295.1 Acidiphilium sp. PM | reverse complement strand
ATCGTGGTCAGCAGGAAGGCGACGCCGATCACCGCGGTCGCCGCCCCGGCGCCGAGCCCGCCGCCGACGATCCCGTGGCCGACATGGACCAGCACGCGATGGCTGAACAGCAGCGCGCCGACGAACGTCATCGCCGCCATCAGCGCCAGCGCCGGCCGCAGCCTGATGCTGCCGGTGGCATAGGGCATCCCCATGCAGGCGCCGGTATAATGCGCCCCCATGCTCCAGGCGAAGGCGAACGCGACGAGGGGGAGAAGGATCATCACGCCGGAGCTACAGCCGGTCGGTCGCCACACTCGCCAGCGCCTGCCGCCGCTCGCTGTAGCGGTCGACCAGGTACTCCGCGCGGTCGCGCAGCAGCCAGGTGAAGCGGACCAGCTCCTCCATCACGTCCACCAGCCGGTCGTAATAGGACGAGGGCAGCATCCGCCCCGCCTCGTCGAACTGCTCGTACGCCTTGGCGACACTCGACTGGTTGGGAATGGTGAACATCCGCATCCACCGCCCGAGCAGGCGCAGCGTGTTCACCGCGTTGAAACTCTGCGACCCGCCGGAGACCTGCATCACCGCCAGCACCCGCCCCTGGGTCGGCCGCATCGCGCCGATCTCCAGCGGAATCCAGTCGATCTGGTTCTTCATCACCCCGGTGATCGCGCCGTGCATCTCCGGGCTGCACCAGACCTGCGCCTCCGACCAGAGCGACAGCTCGCGCAGCTCCCGCACCTTGGGGTGCTCCGGCGGCACGCTCTGCGCCACCGGCAGCCCGCGCGGATCGAAGATGCGCGCCTCCGCCCCCATCAGCTCCAGCAGTCGCGCCGCCTCCTCGGTGAGGAACCGCGAATAGGAGCGCTCGCGCAGCGAGCCGTAGAGCAGCAGCACCCGCGGCCGGTGCGTCGCCCGCGCGGCGGGCTCCAGCCGCGCGGGGTCG
>NZ_AFPR01000254.1:0-4592 GCF_000219295.1 Acidiphilium sp. PM | reverse complement strand
CGCGACGCTCTGGCGCCAGCGCCCCCACGCCACGGCGCAGGCCCTCGCCCTCACCCTGGCCGGCTTCATCTTCTACCCGATCGCCTATCTCTACCCGATGGAAATCGACATGCGCGCCGGCACCGCGCATGCGCACTCGATCCTCTCCGGCGTGATGAAGCTGTTCCAGGCCGGGCTGTGGCCGCTCGGCCTCATCATCTTCACCGCCAGCGTCGCAATTCCCCTGATCAAGCTGTTCGGCATCGCCTGGATCATCCTGTCCTCGCACCGCCATTCCACCCGGCGGCTGCGGCTCAAGGGGCATGTCTGCCGCCTCATCGTCGAGATCGGCCGATGGTCGCATATCGATGTCTTCACCGTCGCCGTGTTCCTGCCGCTGCTGCACCTCTCCGGCCTGCTGAGCATCGATGTCGCCGACGGGCTGCCGGCCTTTCTCGCCGTCGTCGTGCTGACCATGCTGGCCGCGCGGGCGCTCGATCCCCGCCGCATCTGGATCGCCGCACGGGAGCCGGCCCATGGCTGATCCGGACGCGCCGGAGGCCCGCTTCCGTGGCACGCGCTGGCCGGGGTTGATCTGGGCGGTTCCGGTGGCCGCGGCGCTCATCGTCGCCTGGCTCGGCGTCGCGGCACTGGCGACGCGCGGCCCGGAAGTCGTCGTCACGTTCCCGATCACCGGCGGCATCAGGCCCGGCGGCACCGACGTGACCTATCGCGGCGCGACGGTGGGCCATGTGGTCAGCGTGCATCTCGATGCCTCGCTCGCCGCCATGAAGGTGCGCCTGCGCTTCGACCCCGACATGGACGGACATCTGGGGCGCGGCACCAGATACTGGATCGCCGGGCGGCACGTCAGTTTCGGCAACCTTGCCTCGCTGAAATCGGTGATCGCGGGTCCGCATATCGCGGTGGCGCCACGGAACGGGCCGATCCGGCATCATGCCGCCGGCCTCGCCCATGCGCCAGCCGTCAATCCCGCGAAGGCCGGACTGACGGTCATGCTCACGGCGGCGAAGAAGGGCAACATCTCGACCGGCGCGGGCATCTTCTACAAGGGGTTCCGGATCGGAACCGTGCGGAAGATCGCGCTCAGTCCGAACGGCGGCGGCTTTGCCATCGGCGCCTTCATCAGCCGGCGCTACCAGCGCCTGATCACCACGCGCAGCCGCTTCTGGAACGCCGGCGGCGTACGGGTGACGGCTTCCGGCGGCGGCCCCCGCCTCGCGATGCAGTCGGTGCCCGCGCTCGTCTCCGGCGCGCTGGGAGTGACGACGCCGCCCGGCGGCCGCCAGGCCATCGACGGCGCCCGTTTCCGCCTCTACCCCAGCGCCGCCGCGGCGCGCGACGCGCCGGGCCCGCATGCCGTCGCCTACAGAACGGTGCTGCCAGGCGGGCCACGGGGCCTCACGGTCGGCGCGCCGGTAACGCTGGAGGGCGCCACGGTCGGCGCGGTGACCGGCGTGGCCATGGCCTACGCGCCGCGCGCGGGCGCGATACGGAGCACGGTCCGCTTCGCGCTCGATCCGTCGCGGATCGGCCTTGCCGGTGCGACGTGGAACCTGCGGCATCCGCGCCCGCAGATGAACGCGATGCTCGCGCGCCTGATCCACCGGGGGCTGCGCGCCCACCTCGCCCGCGCGACACCGGTGATCGGCCAGCAGGAACTCGCCCTCGCCATCATGCGCGGGGCAACGCCGGCCACGCTCGGCAAGGGCGCGCCGCCCGCGGTTCCAGCCGTCGCCGGCGGCTCGATCGGCCGGCTCATGGCCGAAGCCGGCGGCATTCTTGCCAACCTCCATGCCGTCAGCGCGCGTCTCGCCGCGCTCAGCCGGGCGCCGCGGACGCGGGCCGCGCTGAAGCGGCTCGCGCAAACCGCCGCGAACGTCGCGGCCATCACCCGCACGACGCGCGGCCAGGCGCCGCACCTTCTCGCCGACCTGCGACGGACAGCGAACGAGGCGGATGAAGCGCTGCGCGATCTGCGCGGCATGATCGGCGCCCAGGGCAGCGCGGCCAACGCCCCGGAGTCGCAGACGATGCCGCATACGCTCTACGAACTCGGCCGGGCCGCGCGGGCGCTGCGCGAACTGGTCGATGAACTGAACGCGCATCCCAATGCGCTGATCCTCGGCAAGGGACGCTGATGACCCGAACGATCGCCACACTCGCGATGGCCCTGACCCTCGGCCTTGCCGGCTGCGCCGGCCAGCGGACCATCTATCTCGCGCTATCGCCGACATCGGGGCCGACATTCCACACCCGTGGAGCGGCGATCGCGGTGGCGCACGTGCTGATGCCGCCGACGATCGACCGGATCTACCTGACCACCGCGACCGGCCCGAACACGCGCGCCGTCTCGCGGCGGGCGCGATGGACCGCCCCGCTGGCGGGACAGGCGCAGGCCATATTGGCACGCGACCTGGCGCGCCGCCTGCCGGAGCGGCGCGTGGCCATGCCCGGCGATCCCGTCCCGCGGGCGGCGCTGCTGGTGCATGTCGAGGTGACGGAGTTCATGCCGCATCCGGGCCATGTCGAGCTCGCCGCGGACTGGCGCGGCGTGCGGGCGGGCAAGGCCGTGGCGGCTGGGCGGGTGCGCATCGCCGAGCGTTGCGGCGGAGGCGCGGCGGCGGAAGCGCACGCCATGAGCGTCGCGCTCGGCCGGCTCGCCGACCGGATCGCGGCGCGGCTTTCACGGTGAGGGGCGGTCAGACCGCGACGACCACGGCCGTCACGTTGTCGTTGCCCTTGCGGGCGAGGGTGGCCGCGATCAGCAGTTCCGGCGGCGGCACGCCGTCCGGCGAACCGAGCAGGGCGGCGATTTCCGCCTCGGGCAATGTCTTGCTCAGCCCGTCCGAGCAGAGCAGGAACCGGTCCCCCGGCTCGATCCGGCCGATCACCTTGTCGAGTTCGAGATCCGCGTCGTCGGCGCCGACGGCGCGGGTAATCACGTTCGCCTGGGGATGGTGCTCGGCGGCCTCGGGCGTGAGCCGCCCCTCGTCCACCAGCGCCTGCACCAGCGAATGGTCGCGGGTCAGCTGGGTCAACTCGCCGCCGCGCAGCAGATAGACGCGCGAATCCCCCGCCCAGAGGCAGGCGAAATGGTCATCGCGCAGGATCAGGATCGCGATGGTGGAGGCGATGACCGCGCGCGGGCCGCGCTGGGACGCCTCGTGCAGCAGGGCGTGATGGGTCTCGTTCACCACGCCCCGCACCTGCGGCAGCAATTCGGCCGCGGTCAGCCCCGGCTCGAGGCGGTCCAGCCCGGCGACGATCATCCCCGAGGCCACCTCGCCCGCCTGATGCCCCCCGGCACCGTCCGCCACCGCCCAGAGGCCGAGATCGGGGCGGCAGAGATAGGCATCCTCGTTGTGCCTGCGCACCGCGCCGACATGGGTTTCCGCCCAGGTCACGGCGCGCGGGATCATCGCACCGTCTCCCCGGCCTCATCGCGCAGGAACGCCGCGAAACCGGCGGGGTCGGGCAAGCCGGCGACCGCGATGCGGCCAGGACCGCGATGCGGCCCCCCGGCCGACCACCAGCCATATGCCGGCTCGCACGGATCGGGCGGGAGATCTGCCAGACGGGCGGCGAAGGTATCCGGCGGCACATCCGCGGTGACGGCGGCGATGCCGATCTCCTCGACCGCGTCGAGCCAGGCGGAGCCGGCGCAGGCCGCATCGGTCGCGAGCACCAGCGGAAAGGCGCGCCCGACACGGTCGATGCTGGGCAGCCACACGCCACCGAGCGGCACGCCCGCGACCGGCGCGGCAAATCGCCAGACCGGCGCTTCCATCCAGCAGGCCTGCCAGTCATCGCCCAGCGCGTTGCGGCTGGCCTCGAGGCTCGCGCGCATCCAGCCATCGAACGCGTCGACCACAGCCCGCGGCAGGCCGGCGCCGACGAAGTCGCCGCGCGCCGGAATCTTGCCGTAAAAGCCGCTCACCCGCGCCACATCTTCATCCTTTGAGGCTCGGGCAGCGGAAGTCGTTCAGCACGCCCGGCGCGAACGGGTTGAAGATCGACCCCGCCTCGAGCGTGAAGCGCGCCTGCATGCCCCCCTGATCGAAGGTGAGGGTGTAGCGGGCGGAGCTGCCGTCACGCGTGAGCCGCCCCATGCCGAACAGGCGAAACACCGCCCAGGGACCGCTGGCCTGAAGCGTGACCGGCGTGCCGCCGGCGGCCGGCGTGATGATCAGCCGGGCCGTCTGCATGCCGGTGGCACCCGGCCAGTTCACCGAGGTCGGCACCGTCGGGCCGTGGGCGTAGCTGACATCGACGCCGCCAAGCTGCAGCACGACCTGTGCCGCGCCCGCCGAGAGGCCGGCGGGCGTGACCGTGAACTGCACGCTGGGCTGCGTGCCGCCCAGGAAGAACATCTGCTGGATTTCCTGCGCGCGCTGGAATTCCGCGACGGCCCCCTGGCTGACCGGCGGCGCCACGCCGTTCACCGGCTGCACCGTCCATACCTGCCCGGTCATGTTCACGAAGGGCCGCACCTGCGTGTTGAAGAAATTGTCCATCACGCCGCCCGGCGCGAAGAGACGGGCGAAATCGGCAAGCGGAATGCCCGAGGCGGCACTTGCATCGAACGGGTA
>NZ_AFPR01000255.1:0-3089 GCF_000219295.1 Acidiphilium sp. PM | reverse complement strand
CCGGATGCTGCGGCTGTTGCAGGGCGATGTCGGCGCGGGGAAGACGCTGGTGGCGACGCTGGCGATGCTGCGCGTGGTCGAGGCCGGCGCACAGGCCGCCCTGCTCGCCCCCACCGAATTGCTCGCCCGCCAGCATCTGGCGACGCTGGAAAAACTCTGCCCGGTGCCGGTGGCGCTGCTGACCGGCTCGCTGCGGGCGGCCGAGCGGCGGCTTGTGCTGGCCGGCCTCGCGGATGGGTCGATCCCGATCGTGGTCGGCACCCATGCGATCTTCCAGAAGAGTGTCGCGTTCCACGATCTCGGCCTCGCGGTGATCGACGAGCAGCACCGGTTCGGCGTCGAGCAGCGTTTCGCCCTCGGCGCCAAGGGAAGTGCGACGGACATGCTGGTGATGACGGCGACGCCGATTCCGCGCACGCTGCTGCTCTCGCATTGGGGGGAGATGAGTGTGAGCCGGATTCTCGCCAAGCCGGCCGGGCGGCAGCCGATCCGCACCACGCTGCACCCGGTGGGGCGGATGGAGGAGATCGTCGCCGCGGTGGCGCGGATGATCCGCCGGGGCGGGCGGGTCTATTGGGTGTGTCCGCTGGTGGCCGAGAGCGAGGCGATGGACATCGCCGCCGCCGAGGCGCGGTTCGCCGCACTCGCCGAGCGGTTCGGCGCGCGGGTGGTGCTGGCGCATGGGCGCCAGCCGATCGAGATCCGGGCGGCGGCGCTGGAGCGCTTCGCCCGCGGCGAGGCGGATATCCTGGTCTCGACCACGGTGATCGAGGTGGGGGTGGACGTGCCGGAGGCGAATGTCATGGTGATCGAGCGGGCGGACCGGTTCGGGCTGGCGCAGCTGCACCAGCTGCGCGGGCGGGTCGGGCGCGGGGCGGCGGCGAGTTTCTGCCTGCTGCTGCATGGCGACGAGCTGAGCCAGGCGGCGCGGCGGCGGCTCGCGATCCTGCGGGAGACGGAGGACGGGTTTCGCATCGCCGACGAGGATTTCCGGCTGCGCGGCGGCGGTGACATATTGGGGGCGAAACAGTCCGGCCTGCCCGGCTACCTTCTGGCGGACGCCGAGCGCGACGAGGACCTGATTCCGATGGCGCAGAAGGACGCGACCCTGCTGCTCGACACCGACCCGCACCTGGAAACCCCGCGCGGCCGGGCGGCGCGGGTGCTGCTGCACCTGTTCGAGCAGGACCGCGCGATCCGCGCGCTGGTGGCCGGATGAGCCGGGCCTATCCGGAGGCGCCGCGCGTCGGCGTCGGGGTGGTGCTGCTGCGCGGCGACGAGGTGCTGCTGATCCGCCGCGGCCGCAAGCCGGCACGCGGCGCCTGGAGCCTGCCGGGCGGCGGGCAGGAGCTGGGCGAGACGGCGGAGGCGGCGGCGCGGCGGGAACTGCGCGAGGAGACCGGGCTCGAGGCCGGCGCGCTGGTGCTGGCCGCGCATGTGGACTCGATCCATCGCGACGCGGCGCAGCGGATCGAGTTTCACTACACCATCCTCGATTTCGCCGGGCTGTATCAGGGCGGCGAGGCGGTGGCGGGCGATGACGTGACCGACATCGCCTGGGTCAGGGCGGCGGAGTTCGACCGCTACGAATTGTGGAGCGAGGCGCGGCGGGTGATCGGCATCGCCCGCCGGCTGCTGGTCGTCACATGAACAGTTTCTTGTCCTGCTTCATGCCGGCATAGAGCGGGGCCACCCATTTGCCGTAGCCGTTGTAGATTTGCGTCGGCACGACCTCGCCGGTGCCGATGACGCGCTCGCGCGCCTGGCTCCAGCGCAGGGTGGGGTATTTCGGGTTCACATTGGCCCAGAAGCCGTACATGTCCGGGCTGGTCTTTTCCCAGAAGGTAACCGGCTGCTCCTTGACGAACTCGATGCGGACGAGGGATTTCGCCGATTTGAAGCCGTATTTCCAGGGCAGCACGACGCGGATCGGCGCGCCGTCCTGCCTGGGCATCTTCGCGCCGTACATGCCGGTGCCGACGAAGGCGAGTTCGTTCGTCGCCTCCGCCATGGTCAGGCCCTCGTGATAGGGCCAGGGGAAGAACGGGATCGACAGGCCGGGCATCACCTTCGGGTCGGACAGCGTGGTGAAGCGGAGATATTTCGCGCCCGAGAGCGGCTTGGCCAGTTTCACCAGATCGGCGAGCGGAAAGCCTTCCCAGGGGACGACGAGGGACCAGGCCTCGACGCAGCGATGGCGGTAGATGCGGGTTTCGGTGCTGACCTTCTTCATCAGGTCGTCGAAGGAGATGGTGAAGGGCTTTTCCACCATGCCGTCGATGCGGATGGTCCAGGGTTCGGTGGGCAGTTTCTGGGCCTTGCGCCAGATGTCCTTGTTCAGGCCGAATTCGTAGAAATTGTTGTAGGTCTCGACATTGTGGCGCGGGGTGAGGCTGCGCTCGGGGTCGAAACGCGCGGCGGAGGGCGGGTAGTCGGAGATGCGGTCGCCCGGTTTGGCGTTCGCGTTGGCGTCGGCGTTGGTGTCGGCGAGGGCGGCGCCGATCTGGCCGAAGCCGAGCATGGCGCCGCCCAGCGTGGCAAGGGCGGCGCGGCGGTCGAGCGCCAGATGCGGCGGGGTCGCCTCCGTTTCGGGCAGGGACCAGTCCGGTTTGCGGATGACGTGCATGGTTGTTCTCCTCGGGCGATAGATTACTCTGGTGCGCGCAGGCCATTCATCAACCCGCCGTGACCCGCGCGGGACCACCCTTCACAGCTTCGGGACCGCATGACCGACAGACCGATCGACCGCCTCCTCGCCGTCATGGCAGCGCTTCGGCATCCCGAGACCGGGTGCCCGTGGGATCGCGAGCAGGATTTCGCCACCATCGCTCCCTATACGGTCGAGGAGGCCTATGAGGTTGCGGACGCGATCGGAAAAGGCGATGCGGACGCGCTGCGCGACGAGCTGGGCGACCTGCTGTTCCAGGTGGTCTATCACGCGCGGATGGCCGAGGAGCGCGGCTGGTTCGGCTTCGAGGAGGTGGCCGCCGGGATCGCCGAGAAGATGATCCGCCGGCATCCGCATGTGTTCGGCGAGGCCGCGGCGCGGGCCCAGGCGGCGCAGACCCGGGCCTGGGAGGCGGACAAGG
>NZ_AFPR01000256.1:0-997 GCF_000219295.1 Acidiphilium sp. PM | reverse complement strand
ACCAATGCCGACCGTCTCGCCAACCGCGCGGCGATGACCGCGGCGCTGACCGAGGCCCTCGCCGCGCATGACGGCGAGGCGCTGGCCGAGCGGATGATCCGCGCCGGGATTCCCGCCGGGCCGGTGCGGCCGGTGGACGCGGCGCTGGAGAGCGCGCACGCGCGGCATCGTGGCATGGTGGCGGAGCTGGACGGGGTGCGCACGCTGGGCACGCCGATCAAGTTCTCGCGCACGCCGGGCGGGCCGCACGCGCCGCCGCCGGGCTTTGCCGCGCATCTCGACGAGATCCTCGCCGAGCATGGCTATACCGAGGCCGAGATCGCCGCGTTGGAGGCGGCGGGCGCGATCCGCCGGGTGCGGCGCGCCTGATTTTTTTGCCATCGCGGCGCGCCTGATTTTTTTCTCCGCCGCGGCGCGGGGCTGGTCCCTGCCCTGCCCCGCGCGGGGCGGGGTCAGTGGATCAGGATGTAATGGATGGTTGCCGTTACCTGCTCGGATTTCGCTTTCGAGCCTGGCGGGAATTTCGGCACATGCGCGCCGTTGAACAGGCCGTACCACGCCATGTCGAGCAGCGGCGCGCCGGAGCGGCGGACCATGCGCAGGTCGATCACCCGCCCGTCGGGCAACACGGTGAAGCTGACCGTCACCGAGCCCTGCTGGCCCTGGGCGGCGGCACCCTCGGGGTAATAGTCGTGGGTGTTCACCCATTTGTTGAATGCGCTCTGCCAGTCCGGACCGGCCTTGCCCTTGAAGACGATGTCCGGCGCGTGCCGGTTGAAGTCGGGTGCTGCGGGGGCGAGGTTGAGCGCCGTACTGCGGTGGGCGAGCGCGGTGGTCGGCCGGGTGCCGAACGACATGCCGTTCATCACCATGTAGGAGTGGCGCGGCGCGGGCCGGGCCGGGTGCGGCGGTGACTTCGGCACCGGCGGCGCCTGCGGGATGATGGCGGCCTGCATCGCCGGCGGGGTGAAGGGCTTCATGTTGAGATGGACCGCCG
>NZ_AFPR01000257.1:0-4996 GCF_000219295.1 Acidiphilium sp. PM | reverse complement strand
GGCGCTGGCGGCGGCCTCGCCGGCGAGGCGGGAGCTGGTCGCGGGGATCGGCGAGGCGGATTCGGTGGCGTTCGACTTCCACAAATGGGCGCAGGTGCAATACGATTCCGGCTGCATCCTGGTGCGCGACCGGCAGCTGATGCTGGATGCCTTCGCGCAGGATGCCTCGTATCTGACGACGACGGCGCGGGGGCTTTCGGGCGGCGCGCCCTGGCCGTGCGACATGGGGCCGGATCTCTCGCGCGGGTTCCGGGCGCTGAAGGTGTGGATGACGATCGAGGCCTATGGCACCGCGGCGCTGGGCGGCATCGTCGATGATTGCTGCGCGCTGGCGGCGCGGCTCGCGGCCTCGGTGGATGCGGCGCCGCGGCTCAAGCGCCTCGCGCCGGTGCCGCTCAACATCGTGTGTTTCCGCTACGATGACGGCGGCGCGGAGCTGGACGCGCTGAACGCCGCGATCGCCGCCGACATCCAGGAGAGCGGGCGCTACGTGATCTCGACCACGACGATCGACGGGGTGCGGGCGCTGCGGGCGGCGATCGTCAATCACCGGACGAGGGCGGCGGATATCGACGGGCTGGCGGCGGCGGTGAGTGCCGCGGGGGACGCCCGCAGGCGCGAACCGATCGGTTGAACCGATCAAACGGATCGGTCAGGGACGATGGCCTGAAGCGGTGCGGGGCGTCATAAATCCGGGCGGAGAACTGCCATGCCCGAAGACAGGATTGCCTATCACGCGCCGGTCGGCGACGAGGTCGCCCACACCACCTGTTACATGTGCGCCTGCCGCTGCGGCATCAAGGTGCATCTCAGGGACGGGAAGCTGCGCTACATCGAGGGCAACCGCGACCATCCGATCAATCGCGGCGTGCTGTGCGCGAAGGGATCGGCGGGGATCATGTCGGTCACCTCGCCGGCGCGGCTGCGCTCGCCGCTGAAGCGGGTCGGCCCGCGCGGGGCGGGCGAATTCGAGGCCATCGGCTGGGACGAGGCGATGGCGATCGTGACGGCGCGGCTCGCGGGCATCCGCGCCAGCGATCCGCACCGCCTCGCCTTCTTCACCGGGCGCGACCAGTCGCAATCGCTGACCGGGCATTTCGCGCGGATGTTCGGCACGATGAATTTCGCCGCCCATGGCGGGTTCTGCTCGGTCAACATGGCGGCCGCCGGACTCTATTCGGTGGGCGGCGCGTTCTGGGAATTCGGCGAGCCGGACTGGAACCATGCGAAGCTGTTCCTGCTGTTCGGCGTGGCGGAGGACCACGATTCCAACCCGATCAAGCTCGGCCTCGCCAAGCTGAAGGAGCGGGGCGCGAAGATCGTCTCGGTCAACCCGGTGCGGACCGGGTATTCGGCGATCGCCGACGAGTTCGTCGGCATCACGCCCGGGACCGACGGGCTGTTCATCATGGCGCTGATCCATTGCCTGCTGGCGGAGGGCGCGGTCGATACCGCGTTCCTGGTCCGCTACACCAACGCGCATCACCTGGTGATCGACGCGCCGGGCGCGGCCGATCACGGGCTGTTCGCGCGCGACGCGGAGGGCGCGGCGCTCGCCTTCGACCGCAAGACGGGCGCGCTGGCGCGGGCGGATGCGACCGGCACCGACCCCGCGCTGCTCGGGACGTTCACGCTGCCCGACGGGCGGCGCGCGCGGCCGTCCTTTGCCCTTCTGGCGGAGCGTTATGCGGCGGCGGAGTACGCGCCGGAGGCGGTGGAAGCGCGCTGCGGCATCGCGGCGGCGACGATCCGCCGGCTGGCAGCCGAGATCGCCGAGATCGCGTTCCGCCAGCCTGTCGTCATCGAGCAGGCCTGGACCGACACCGACGGGCGGCGGCACGAGACGATGACCGGGCGGCCGGTGGCGATGCACGCGATGCGCGGGATTTCGGCGCATTCCAACGGGTTTCACACCTGCCGGGCGCTGCATGTGCTGCAGATGCTGATCGGCGCCGTCGATACGCCGGGGTCGTGGCGCTACAAGTCGCCGCACCCGAAGCCGATTCCGCCCGGACCGGGCCCGGCGGGGCGGGCGCATGACGGGCGCGGCGCGCTGACCGGCAACGTGCTCGGCTTTCCGACCTCGCCGGACGACCTGCTGGTGGATGACGCGGGCGAGCCGCTGCGGCTCGACCGGGCGTTCTCGTGGGAGGCGCCGCTCGGCATTCACGGCATGATGCACATGGCGATCGCCGAGGCGCATGCGGCCGGGCGGGCGCGGGTGGACACGCTGTTCCTCTATATGGCGAACATGGCGTGGAACTCGGCGATGAATCCCGGCGAGACGACGCGGATGCTGACCGACCGCGACGAGGACGGCGAGTATCGGATTCCGTTCGTGATCGTCGCGGATGCGTTCGAATCCGAAACGGTCGCCTATGCCGACCTGGTGCTGCCGGACACGACCTATCTCGAACGCTATGACTGCATTTCGCTGCTCGACCGGCCGATCGGCTCGGCGCACGGGCCGGCGGATGCGATCCGCGTGCCGGTGCTGAAGCCGGACCGCGACGTGCGGCCGTTCCAGGACGTGCTGATCGACCTTGCCGGACGGCTTGGCCTGCCGGATTTCGCCGAGGCGCCGGGCAAGCCGCTCTACGGTTCCTATGCCGATTACATGGTGCGCCACCAGCGCAAGCCGGGCGTGGGGCCGCTGGCCGGATTCCGCGGGGCGGACGGCAACGCCTTCGGCCGGGGCGAGCCGAACCCCGAGCAGATTTCACGCTACATCGCCAACAAGGGGTTCGCGCGGTACGACCTGCCGCTGGAGCAGCTTTACTACAAGCACGCGAACCGGGCCTATCTGACGGGTGCCAAGGACATGGGGCTGATCGACGACGACAGCCAGATCGTTCTCAATCTCTACAGCGAGCATTTGCAGAAATTCCGCCTCGCCGCCGAGGGGCACGGGGCGGTGCGGCCGCCGGAGCGGCTGCGCGCGCGCATCGCCCGGTTCATGGACCCGCTGCCGATCTGGTACGAGCCGATCGAGCAGACCATGACGGATATGAAACAGTTTCCGATCCACGCGATCACGCAGCGGCCGATGTCGATGTATCATTCGTGGGGATCGCACAATGCGTGGCTGCGGCAGATCCATTCGGAAAACCGGCTCTACGTGCATCGCGACCTCGCCGCCGCACAGGGGCTGGAGGATGACGACTGGGTCGAGGTGGTTTCGCGCACCGGGCGGCTGAAATGCCAGATCCGCATCATGGACGGGGTGAACCCGCACACGGTGTGGACGTGGAACGCGATCGGCCGGCGGAGCGGGGCGGTGGCGCTGGCGCAGGACGCGCCGGAGGCGGTGCGCGGCTTCCTGCTCAACCACGTGATCTCGGAATATCTGCCGGCGGGGGATGACGGGGCGCGGCTGTCGAATTCCGACCCGGTGACCGGGCAGGCGGCGTGGTTCGACCTTACCGTGAGGCTTGAGAAATGCGAGCCGGAGACGATCGCGGAAACCCAGCCGCGGATGGCGCCGGTGGCGTTGACGACGAAGGGAGCCGCGCGATGACATCGCTGCCGCAGAGTCAGCCGGGCGCCAGGCGGCTCGGCCTCGTGATCGATCTCGACACCTGTGTCGGCTGCCACGCCTGCGCGGTGAACTGCAAGGAATGGAACACCGAGGGGCACCACGCGCCGCTGCCGGATTACGATCCGCATGGCGCGGACCCGGACGGGGTGTGGTTCAACCGAATCCATTCCTACGAGGCGAAGGGCAGCGGCGGGTGCGGCAAGACGGTGAATTTCCCGCGCTCGTGCCTGCATTGCGAAAATCCGCTCTGCGTCACCGTCTGCCCGACCGGCGCCTCGTACAAGCGGGCCGAGGACGGGATCGTGCTGGTGAACACGGATATCTGCATCGGCTGCAAGCTGTGTTCCTGGGCCTGCCCCTATGGCGCGCGGGAATTCGACGAGCATGACGGGGTGATGAAGAAATGCACGCTCTGCATCGACCGGATCTATAACGAGTCGCTGCCCGAGGCGGAGCGCGAGCCGGCCTGTGTGGCGACCTGCCCGTCGCGGGCGCGGCATTTCGGCGATCTCGCCGATCCCGGGAGCCGGGTGTCGAAACTGGTGGCGGAGCGCGGCGGCGTCGACCTGATGGCGGAGCTGGGCTACCGGCCGACCAACAAGTATCTGCCGCCGCGGCAGACGCGCATCGAGACGCGGCCGGTGGAGATGCCGGCATCGGCGCCGGGCGGGCTGGGCGGCGCGCTGCTCGCCCTCGTGGACAAGGTGCTTTCGCGATGACCCCGGCAAGTTCGGTCCTGCTGCTGACCACCCTCACCGGCTTCGGCTACGGGCTGCTGGCCTGGCTCGGGATTTTCTGCGCCGCCGGGGCGCTGCCGGAGAGCCCGTGGTTCGGGCCGGTGGCGGTGGTGATCGCGCTCGGCTTCGCCGGCGCGGGGCTAGTCGCCTCGACGCTGCATCTCGGGCGGAAGGAACGCGCCTGGCGGGCGTTCAGCCAGTGGCGGTCGTCCTGGCTGTCGCGCGAGGGGGTGGCGGCGGTGGCGACCAACCTGCCGGCGCTGGGCTTCGCGGCGTCATGGGCGGCGCTGGGCGCGGGCGCGAAGCTGACCATCGCCCTCGGGCTGGTGGCGGCGGCGATGGCGCTGGGGACGGTGTTCTGCACCGCGATGATCTATGCCTGCCTGAAGCCGATCCGCCAGTGGCACAACCGCTTCACCGCACCGCTCTACCTGCTGTTCGCCGCGTTCTCCGGCGCGCTGCTGCTGGCGGCCCTGCTCGGGGTGTGGACCGGGACGGCTACGGCCGCCGCGGCGCTGGCGGTGGTGTTCGCGATCGGCGCGGGCGTGGCGAAGGCGGCCTACTGGCGCTTCATCGACGCGCAGGGGCCGCTCACGACGCTCGCCTCGGCGACCGGGCTCGCCGAACTCGGCACGGTGCGCGCCCTCGACCGGCCGCATTTCACCGAGAACTACGTGCTGCGGGAGATGGGCTACCAGATCGCCCGGCGGCACGCCGCACG
>NZ_AFPR01000258.1:0-979 GCF_000219295.1 Acidiphilium sp. PM | reverse complement strand
TCGCGATCTGCGCCTGGTTCAGCCGCGAGGTCTCGCCGCCATCGTCCGCCGGGCGGATGCCCGCCGGAATCCGCGTCGGCAACTGGTTCATCGCCACCGCCTCCGCCTCGGACGGCCCGGCCGGATACACGCCGGCGATCTGCGGCGCGATCATCGCCACATAGTGCCGAGTCTGCGCCGGCAGCGGCTGGCGGTAGTCGAGATAGTCGTCGAGCCGCCCCGGCCCCGCGTTATACGCGGCGAGGAAGCCCGGCGAGCCGTAGATCTCGTACATCTGGTGGATATACGCCGTCCCCGCCATGATGTTGTCGAGCGGGTTGAACGGGTCCGGCCCCAGCCCGTAGCGCGCCGCCATCTCCTGGTAGGTCTCGGGCTCCAGCTGCATCAGCCCCATCGCCCCGGCGCTGGAGACGGTGAGATGCCCGTTCATGTATTCGTGCCCGCCCGACTCGACATGCATCACCGCGCGGATCCATTTCGCCGGCACGTCGAACCGCGCCGAGGCCTGCTCGATATACGGCCCCCACGGGTCGCCGGGCGGTCCCGGCGGGCGGTAATCGGCCGGCGCGTTGGCGGCGTAGCGCGCCGCGAGCTGGCTCGGGCTCAGATTGGCCTGCCGGGTCGAACAGGCGGCCAGCAGGGCGAGGGCGGAGAGTCCGGCGAATCGCCAGGCGTGTCGCAGCTTCGCGGTCATCGCGGACGGCTCGCGCGGAGCGGGGCGGGGTGGAACGCAGCGTTCAACACGTGTCTCCCATCGCAGTTCGGCGCGGCGCGTGGCATCCGCCCGGGGGGGTTGGGGCGGCCAGCCGCTCCGTTGCGCCGGCAGCCTCGCCCGGCACATGAAATTCGTCTCATAACCGCTTAACTTATCGGCGATTTCAAGGCAACATGATTCTGCAAATCACCGCGCATCCGCGCATCGGAGATCCCGCGATGACCCGTCTCCCGCCACCCGCCCGTGCGATCGGCCTTTTTCTCC
>NZ_AFPR01000259.1:0-709 GCF_000219295.1 Acidiphilium sp. PM | reverse complement strand
CTATCGGGTGCCGGGCCGGTTGTGGTAGGGTCGGATCATGGCCAGCCGGATCGATGACAGGACTGCCTGGGCCGCGCGCCGCCGCCGGCGGCTGCGGATGGCGGAGGACGTGCTGCTGCTGCCGCTGGCGCTGCTGGTCGAGTTTCTCGATCGGGTGGTGTGGAAGGGCACGAAGGCGCTGCTCGACCTGATCTCCCGGGCGCCGCCGATCGCCCGGCTGCGGCGGTTCCTGCAGGACCTGCCGCCGGTGATCGTGCTGTTCCTGTTCCTGATCCCCGAGGCGATCGACCATCTGAGCGGCTTGTGGGCGACGGTGCTGCTGGTGAAGGGCAACTGGCTGGCAGCGACGGTCGTTGCCGTGTTCATCAAGGGATTCGCGCTGCTGCTGGCGATCTGGATCTATCAGGCCTGCGAGCAGAGCCTGCTGTCGGTGCGCTGGTTCGCGCGGTTCCATCATGCCGTGCTGGAGGCGAAGGCCTGGGTGCTGCGGCGGACCGAGCCGGTGCGGCTGCGGCTGCGGCAGGCGTTGCGCAGCGTGCTGGCGCGGACGGGCAACCGGCGCCTGGCCCGGCGGTTTTCCGCCTGGCGCTGGCGCCTCGCGCGGATGGCGGGTCTGGCCCGCCGATGACGCAAGCCGGATGAGCCGCCTCGCCCGCGCCCATCTTGCCGCCGCCGATCCGGTGCTCGGCGCGCTGATCCGCGAGGTCGG
>NZ_AFPR01000260.1:0-6574 GCF_000219295.1 Acidiphilium sp. PM | reverse complement strand
AGCGCGGGCGGCGCGCGGCGGCTTCCGGCGGCGGGGCGATGCCGTATTCGCGCAGCGCGCGCCGCGCCGCGGCGGTCATGAAATCGGTCGTCCAGGCGGGCGAGAGCACGGTGTTCACGCGCGGCCGGCCGAAACCGGCGGCCTCGACGGCGCGGATGATTCCGGCGGCGATCTCGGCCATCGCCGGGCAGCCGGAATAGGTCGGCGTGATGTCGATCTCCGCCGTGCCGCCGACGATGCGGACATCGCGGAGAATGCCGAGATCGGCGATGGTGAGCACCGGCAGTTCGGGATCGGGCACGGCGCCGGCGACGCGGCGCAGGCGGGCGAGGGACGGCTCGGGCGCGCTCACCACGAGGCCCCGGGATAGCTGCGCTGGAGATGCTGCATTTCGGCGAGCAGCCGGCCGAGATGCTCGGAATGCCGGCCCTGGCGGCCGCCCTTCTGCATCCAGCCGGACTCGGGCAGGGCCAGCGTGGCCTCGGCGAGGATCTCGGCGAGGGCGGCGCGCCAGGGGTCGCGCAGGGTGGCCGGATCGGGGGCGATGCCCGCCTCGACCAGCGCGGCCTCGTCCGGCTCGGCCTCGAACATCTCGCTGGTGAACGGCCAGAGCGCCTCGACCGCCGCCGCGGCGCGGGCATGGCTTTCCGCCGTGCCGTCGCCCAGGCGGATCAGCCATTCCGCCGCGTGGCGCAGGTGGTAGGCGGTTTCCTTTTCGGCCCGCGCGGCGAGGGCGGCCAGCGTGGGATCGGCCGAGCCGGCGAGCGCCCGCCACCAGAGATCGGCGAAGGCGGAGAAAAACACCTGGCGCGCGATAGTGACCGCGAAATCGCCGTTCGGCTGTTCGACCAGCAGCAGGTTGCCGAAGGCGCGCTCGGGCCGGAGATAGGCGAAATCGTCCTCGTCGTGGCCGGCCGCCTCGACATCGGCGGCGTAGGCGTAGAGCGCGCGGGCCTGGCCGATGAGGTCGAGCGCGATGTTCGCCAGCGCCATCTCCTCCTCCATGCTGGGCGCGCGGCCGCACCATTCGGACAGGCGATGGCCGAGGATCAGCGCGTCGTCCGCCCGGCGGAGCAGGAAACGGACCAGCGGGGTCTCGCGGACGGTGATGGAGGTGGTGGACATCGGGCTCTCCGGGGCGCGGCGTGCCGGCCGTCACATGTGGCCGACCTCGTCGGGCACCTCGTAGAAGGTCGGGTGGCGGTAGATCTTCGAGTCGGCGGGCTCGAACAGCATGCCGGCCTCGGCCGGGTCCGAGGCGGTGATGGCGGCGGAGGGCACCACCCAGATCGACAGGCCCTCGCCGCGGCGGGTGAAGAGATCGCGCGCGGCCTGCAGCGCCAGAGTGGCGTCGGCCGCGTGCAGCGAGCCGGCGTGGCGATGGGCGAGGCCGTTGCGGCTGCGGATGAAGACTTCCCAGAGCGGGGTCGGCGTTTCCGGCATCGTCCCGTCCTCAGGCGGCTTCCGCGCGGGTGCGGCGGCGGGCGGCGAAGGCGAGGGCGGCCTCGCGCACCCAGGCGCCGTCCTCATGCGCCTGGCGGCGGGCGGCAAGGCGCTCGCGGTTGCACGGGCCGTTGCCGGCGATGACCTGGCGGAACTCCTCCCAGTCGATCGCGCCGTGCTCCCAATGGCCGGCGGCGGCATCGTAACGCAGCGCGGGATCGGGGATCGACAGGCCGAGGACATGCGCCTGCGGCACCGTGGCGTCGACGAACTTGCGGCGAAGTTCGTCGTTCGAGAAGCGCTTGATCTTCCAGCGCATCGAGCTGTCGGAATGGGCGCTGGCGGCATCCGGCGGGCCGAACATCATCAGGCTCGGCCACCACCAGCGGTTCAGCGCGTCCTGCGCCATCTCGCGCTGCTCCGCCGTGCCGCGCGCGAGGGTGAGCATGATCTCGTAGCCCTGGCGCTGGTGGAAGGATTCCTCCTTGCAGACGCGGATCATGGCGCGCGCGTAGGGCCCGTAGGAACAGCGGCAGAGCGGGATCTGGTTCATGATCGCGGCGCCGTCGACCAGCCAGCCGATCGCGCCGATATCGGCCCAGCTCAGCGTCGGGTAGTTGAAGATCGAGGAGTATTTCGCGCGGCCGGCGAGAAGCTGGTCGACCAGTTCCTCGCGCGTGGCGCCGAGGGTTTCGGCGGCGGCGTAGAGATAGAGCCCGTGGCCGCATTCGTCCTGCACCTTGGCGAGCAGGGCGGCCTTGCGGCGCAGCGTGGGGGCGCGGGTGATCCAGTTGCCCTCGGGCTGCATGCCGATGATCTCGGAATGGGCGTGCTGGGAGATCTGCCGCGTCAGCGTGCGCCGGTAGGCGGCGGGCATGAAATCGTTCGGCTCGATCCGTTCATCGGCGTCGATCCGCGCCTGGAAGCGGGCGAGCCTGTCGGCATCCTCGGGCGCGGCGGACGCGGATTCGGAAGGCTGGTTCAGGGCCTGGGTATACATCGGGACGTCCTCGGTCAGCGCCTTTCGGCGCGTTTCGGGGATATATATCACATAATTTTCAGGCTCAAGAATATTCTGTGATATGTCGTCCCGATCTCCGGTTCAGGCCGCGGGGTCGAGCACCGCCTCGGGCGTGCGCGCGCCGGTCATGTAGGCGACGGCGTCGGACATCGAATGCGTCTTCGGGTCGATCACGCAGAGCCGGCGGCCGAGACGATGGATGTGGACGCGGTCCGCCACCTCGAAGACATGCGGCATGTTGTGGCTGATCAGGATGATGGGGATGCCGCGGGCCTTCACGTCGAGGATTAGTTCGAGCACGCGGCGGGATTCCTTGACGCCGAGGGCGGCGGTCGGCTCGTCGAGGATGATGACCTTGGAGCCGAAGGCGGCGGCGCGGGCGACGGCGACGCCCTGGCGCTGGCCGCCGGAGAGGGTTTCCACCGCCTGGTTGATGTTCTGGATCGTCATCAGCCCGAGATCGGAGAGTTTCTGGCGGGCGATGCGCTGCATCTCGGCATGGTCGAGCTTGCGGAAGACCTTGCCGAGCAGGCCCGGCTTGCGCAGTTCGCGGCCCATGAACATGTTGTCGGCGATCGACAGGCCGGGCGCCATCGCGAGCGTCTGGTAGACGGTCTCGATGCCGGCGGCGCGGGCGGCGATCGGCGAGGCGAAGCGCACCGGCCGGCCCTCGAGTTGGATCTCGCCCTCGTCGACCTGGATGGCGCCGGAGAGCGCCTTGATCAGCGAGGACTTGCCGGCGCCGTTGTCGCCGATGACGGCGAGGATCTCGCCGGGATGAAGGTCGAAATCGCAATGGTCGAGCGCCGTGACCCGGCCATACCGCTTGACGAGGCCACGCGCCTTGAGAACGGGTTCCATCACACCGCCGCCTTTCTGATCCACTGGTCCACCGCGACCGCGACGATGATCAGCGCGCCGATCATCAGGTAGGTCCATTGCGGGTCGGTGCCATACATGTTGAGCCCGAGGGTGAAGACGCCGACGATCATGGCGCCGAAGATCATGCCGAGGATCGAGCCGCGGCCGCCGAACAGCGAGATGCCGCCGATCACCACCGCGGTGATGCTGTTGATGTTCTCGAACTGGCCGGAATTCGGCGAGATCGCGCCGATGCGGCCGATCAGCGCCCAGCCGGCGATGGCGCAGACGAGGCCGGAGAGCGTGTAGACGCCGATCAGCATCCGCCGCACGTTCACCCCCGCCAGGGCCGCGGCATCGGGATCGTCGCCCACGGCGTAGACGTGCCGCCCCCAGGCGGTGTGCCGCAGCACATAGGCAAAGAGCAGGACGAGGCCGATCATCAGCACGACGCCATAGGTGAAGGTGGCGCCGTTGGCGCCGCCGATCACGAAGGTGTTGCCGAGATACTGCAGCAACGGCGCCTTCAGCGAGATCTGCGCCGCGCCGATCGTCTGGTTGCCGGAATAGAGGTAGTTCGCCGCCAGCACGATCTGCCACATGCCGAGGGTGACGATGAAGGGCGGCAGCTTCATGCGGGCGACCAGCACGCCGTTGCACCAGCCGACCGCGGCGCCGAAGGCGAAGCCGCAGAGTATCGAGACCTCGGCGGGCAGGCCGTAACTGAAGGAACACTGGCCCATCAGCACCGAGGACAGCACCATGATGGCGCCGACCGAAAGATCGATCCCGGCGGTGAGCACGACGAGCGCCTGGGCGACACCGACGATGCCGGTGATGGTCACCTGCTGGAGGATCAGCGTCAGCGCATAGGCCGAGAAGAACCGGTGGCCGACCAGGATGCCGAAGCCGAGCAGGGAGACCAGCAGCACGATGAGCGGCGCGAGCCAGGGGGTTTCGTGCAGCAGCTGCTGCAGCCGCTCCAGCGGCGTCTTGCGGTGGCTGAATTCGGCGACCGCCTCCGATCCGGCGGTCACGATGGCCGCCTCGAAGGTGATCTCGGTGCGCTCGTTGCTCGACATGGCGTCTGCTCCATGACCGCGCCGGGAGCGCCGGCGCGGCAGTCGAAGAGGGCGGGCGGCGCCATGCACCGCCCGGGATCACGCAGGGGGCTCAGTTGCCCCAGCAGAGTTTGGCGCCCTGCGCCGGCGTGATCGAGGGAACGCCGGGAACCGGATGCGCGGTGATCAGGTTGGTGCCGGTGTTGAAGAAATCCTTGCCGGCGCTGGCCTGCGGCTTCTTGCCCGTCTTGGCGAAGGTAACGATCGCCTTGACGCCGAGGGCCGCCATCTTCAGCGGATATTGCTGCGAGTCGGCGGCGATGATGCCCTGCTTCACGCCGTCGACGCCGGTGCAGCTGCCATCGATCGCGACGATGGTGACCTTGCCCGCCTTGCCGACCGATTTCAGCGCCTGGTAGGCGCCGAAGGCCGCCGGCTCGTTGATGGCGTAGACGAGGTTGATGTTCGGGTTGCGGGCGAGCAGCGTTTCCATGCCCTTCTGGCCGCCCTCTTCCGATCCGCCGGTCTCGACATGGCCGACGATGCGCGGGTCGGGCACGTTGAACGTTTCCGGATTCTTGATCTTGTCACCGAAGCCGGCGAGGAAGCCGTGGTCGCGCTCGACATCGACGGTGGGGTGCGAGATCGACAGGTCGAGCATCGCGATCTTCGCGTCCTTCGCCTTGGCGCCGAGATGCTTGCGGGCCCAGCGGCCGATCAGCTCGCCGGCCTCGAAATTGTCGGTGGCGAAGGTCATGTCGGCGGCGCTGGTCGGGCTCAGCGCGGTATCCAGCGCGATCACCAGCAGCCCGGCCTTGCGCGCCTTCTCGACGGTGGGAACGATCGCCTTGGTATCGGACGGGGTGATCAGGATGCCCTTGGCATGATCGGCGATGCAGCTCTCGATGGCGGCGACCTGGGACTGGTTGTCGCCGTCGTACTTGCCGGCATAGGTCTTGAGATCGACGCCGAGCTTCTTCGCCTCCGCCAGCGCGCCCTTGCGCATGGTGACGAAATAGGGGTTGGAGTCGGTCTTGGTGATGAGGCAGGCGCGGATCGGCGCGGCCTGGGCGGTGGCGGCGAAGCCGGCGATCGCGCCGACCGCGGCCAGCGCGATCGCCGCCTTCTGCGTGAAGCTCTTCCTGTTGGTCATTCTGGTCTCCTTTTTTTCTCAGCGTGGCCCGGCGCGGTCGGCCGGCGGGGTCCGGTCATCGGCCGGATGTCGGCCAAGGCGATGGGCGCGCCACGATGCCGCCGGCGCGATGCGTCGACACTCGCGGCGATCCCGCGAACGGACATGCAGGGATGCGGGCTGGCAGGGCGGGGTGCGCCGTCAATCGTTCCTCCTCGGTCTTGTTTTTGTCTTCCTGTCTTCGGACGTGAAAAGATTCCGGAAACAGAAAACGTTTTCATGGTCGTTTTAGGTTGTCACGCCGCCGCGATCAAGAAATTTCTGCTGGCTCAAATAAAATTTTTGCTGCTCCGCCCAACGGCCAGAATCGCGATGACCAGAGATCGCACCGGAAACAGCAAAAGATGGAAAACGATTTCAGGCTTGTGCGCGCGAAGCCGCCGGGTTGCGGGAGACCGCGCGCGAGGCGTCAATGAGCGGTGCCGGGCGGGTCAGGTCGACCAGTTGCGCGCGAAATCGCCGTAGAGCGACAGGCCGCCGCAGGCATAGAGCGTCTGGCCGGTGACGTAGCTCGCCTCGTCCGACAGCAGGAAGGCGGCGACCGCGGCGATTTCCGCGGCCTCGGCCGGGCGGCCCATCGGGATGTGCGCCTCGACCACGCGGCGGCGCTCGGGATCGCCGGTCCAGCCGGCGTTCATCGGCGTGACCGTGGCGCCGGGACCGACCGCGTTCACCCGCACGCCGCGCCCGGCGAATTCGAGCGCGAGCGTGCGGGTGAGGTTGCCGATGCCGCCCTTCGCCGCCGAATAGGACAGGAAGCCGGGCTTTGGCACGATTTCGTGAACCGAGGAGATATTCAGGATCGCGCCCGACCCGCGCTGCGCCATATGGCCGATGACCCGCGAGGAGAGATGGGCGACGGCCAGCAGGTCGACCGCGATGACGCGGTCGAACCGGTCCATGTCGAGCGCGTCGCTCGGCTGTTCGACCTGGATGCCGGCATTGTTGACGAGGAGCGAAAGATGGCCGGCCCGCGCGATGGCGCGCGCCGCGATC
>NZ_AFPR01000261.1:0-4854 GCF_000219295.1 Acidiphilium sp. PM | reverse complement strand
ATAGGCCGCCGAGACCTCCTTGAACCGCGCCTCCGCCGCCGCGTTGCCGGGGTTGAGGTCGGGATGATGGTCCTTCGCCAGCCGGCGATAGGCCCGCCTTATGTCATCCTGCCCCGCATCGCGCGCCACACCCAGAACGTCGTAAGGATCCTTCACTCTGCCTCATCCCGGAACAGCGTCGTCTGTCGCGATCAAAGCACGCCGCGGGACGGCTGTCAGCCGCCCCGCCCGGCGGGGCGCACGAGGCTCGCCTGCGGCCCGTCCCGCCCCTCGGCCACGGCGAGGCGCACATCATCGCCCACGCGCAGCCGCGCGAACCCGTTTCCGGCCACGCTGTTGCGGTGGAAATACACTTCGCGCCCGTCATCCGTCGCGATGAAGCCATAGTCGGCATCGGCGACGAACCGGACCACCTGACCATGGACCAGCGCCTCCTCATGGTGCTTCACCGCGTCGTCGAGCCGCCGCGCATGGTCCTCCAGCTTGCGTACCGCGGCATCGAACGCGTCGCGAACCGCGACATACGGATCCTCATGCGCGTGGTTCTCCGGGCTTTCCCGGTTGATCACGATATCGCCCCGCGGCACCGCGATCTCGATCCGTGCGCGGTAGAGCTTGCCCTTGTGGTGATGCCGGTGCGGCGCCTCGATGATGACATGGCAGCGCAGGATCCGCGCCTCAAACCGGCTCAGCGCCTCCGCCTTCTCGCGGATGCGCGCCTCGAGCGCGGGGGAACGGTCGATGTCCTTGAAGGTGATCTGCAGCGGCAGGGTCATTGCGACTTCTCCTTGGCTCTTGCCTGTCACATGAACAGCCTAGGCCTTCATCCGTCCGCCGCATTGACCGACGTCAAGACGCGTCCGCCATTCCCAATCTTTCGTTAAGGATTTTCTGTTTCCCTGCGCGCAGTGCACAGACATCGGGAGTATGGCGTGCTTCACAAGCTTTCGATTCGTCATCAATTCGCGGCGATCGGCCTTTTCGGTATCACCATGACGATTGCCGCCCTGGTGATCAGCCTGCTCGGCGCCTATCACCTCGAACTGAACGCGAAGAAGGCGGAAGTCCGCACCCTGGTGAACAATGCCGTCGCCCTCACCGGCTCCTTCGTCCGCCTCGCCAAATACGGCGCCCTGACCGAAGACCAGGCGCAGGGCCTGGCTCTCGAGATTCTCGGCGCCGCCAGGTTCGATCACGGCAACTACTATTTTGTGGACGACAAGGACGGCACGATCATCCAGCACGCCAACAAGGCCCTGATCGGCACGAACCGCAGCAACACCAAGGATGCCTACGGCACCTACATCATCCGGCCGATGCTGAAGGCGGCACTGGCGGGCCACCCGATCTTCCACGAATACTACATTCCGAAGGCCGGCTCGAAGACGCCCGAGGCCAAGATTTCCTACATGGCCAAGGTGCCCGGGTGGAACTGGGTGATCGGCACCGGCATGTATGTCAGCGACCTGCGCACCTCGTTCTGGAGCAACGTTGCCCGTTTCGTCGGCATCTTCGTACCGGTCTTCCTGCTCTTCCTGGTCGCGATGTATTTCATCCAGCGCAACATCGCCGGAATCCTGAAGGCCATGACCGGTGCGATGGCGCGGCTCTCGAAGGGCGACCTGAAGGCGGAGGTGCCCTATGTCGCGCGCGCCGATGAAATCGGCGGCATGGCCCGGGCCGTCGAGGTCTTCAAGGCGGCCGGCATCGAGAAAGCCAGGCTCGAAGCCGAGGCGGCCGCTTCACGCGCGGCGCGCGAGGCCGAGGCCGCACGAAGCGCGGCCGAGCGCGAACAAGCGGCGCAGCAACTCGCATTCGTCGTCGAATCCATCGCGACCGGCCTTGAGAATCTCGCTGCCGGGCGAATTACCTATCGCCTCAACACGTCCTTCGCCGCCGAATACGAACGCCTGCGCACCGATTTCAACGCGGCGATGGAGAGGCTTCAGGACACGATGCGGGTGATCGCCGCGAACACCTCGGCAATCCGCTCCGGCACCGGCGAAATCGCCGCCGCCGCCGACGATCTGGCGCGGCGCACCGAACACCAGGCCGCAACGATCGAGGAAACCGCCGCCACTCTCAGCGAAATCACCGAAACCGTCAGCGGCACCGCAACCCATGCCGCCCATGCGCGCGAGGCCGTCAGTGCCGCCATGGCGGATGCCGGGCGCGGAGGCGCCGTTGTCGCCCGCGCCGTGGCCGCCATGGGCGAAATCGAGACCTCCGCCGAGCAGATCGGCAACATCATCGGCGTGATCGACGAAATCGCCTTCCAGACCAATCTCCTTGCGCTGAACGCCGGCGTCGAGGCGGCCCGCGCGGGCGATGCCGGGCGCGGCTTCGCGGTCGTCGCCTCCGAGGTGCGGGCGCTGGCCCAGCGATCGGCCGATGCGGCGAAGGAAATCAAGGCGTTGATCTCGAAATCGAACCAGCAGGTCGCCGCCGGCGTCGATCAGGTCGGGCAGACCGGCAAGGCGCTGGAACGCATCGTGGCCCAGATCGCCGAGATCAACCAGGTCGTCAGCGACATCGCCAGCGGCGCGCAGGGCAATTCCGCCCGCCTGCTCCAGGTCAACGATGCCGTGAGCCAGATGGACCAGGCGACCCAGCAGAATGCTGCGATGGTCGAGGAGTCGACCGCGGCAAGCCACAACCTGGCGCGTGAGGTCAAGCAGCTCGCAGCCCTGATCCACCGCTTCGATATCGAGGAGTCTGCTCCGGCACCGGTGCGCTCTCCGGCTCCGGCCGAACGGCCGGCCGCGGCACCGCCCGCCCGGCGCATGCCGGAACCGACCATGGCCGATGAAGGCTGGGAGGAGTTCTGAGGCGAAGCCGCGCCATCACGCCTCGGCGCGCGGCGCATATCGCGCCAACGCGGCCGACCGGCGCATCACCGCGCGCGCGTCCCCCGCGTGGATGACGCCGAGAGCCTCGGCCTGCAGCAGCAGATTGCCAGAGGTCGTCGCCTCCACCGGCCCGGCCACGACCTCGAGCCCCACCGCATCGGCGATCGCCTGATTGAGCAGCGCCATGCGCGAGCCACCGCCGACGACATGCACGGTCCGGCTCCGCCGGTCCGCCACCCGGTCGACCATGCGCAGGGTGCGGGCGATCGCCTCGCCCAGGCTGTTCAGGATCACCCGCGTCGCCGCCGCCTCGCTCTCGGGCGCGCGTCGTCCGTGCGCCGCGCACCAGCGCGCGATGCGCGCCGGCATGTCCATCCCCGGCTGCAGGAACAGCGGGTCCTCGGCGTCGATCACGGTGTCGGTCGCGACCTTTTCCGCCGCCGCCAGTAGCGCCTCGATCGGCGGATCGCCCCAGCCGCGCATCGATTCCTGCAACAGGAACAATCCGCTCGTGTTGCGCAGCAGCCGCGTCGTGCCCCGCACGCCCTGCTCGTTGGTCACGTTCGCCTCCCGCGCCGCCGCGGTCAGCACCGGCGCCGTCACCTCGATGCCGGTCAGGCACCAGGTCCCGCTCGAGACGTAGCTCCAGGGCAGATCGTCCGCCGCCGGAATCGCGGCGACGGCACTCGCGGTATCATGCGTCGCCGGGGCCACCACCACGGCGCCCTGCAGTCCGGTATCCGCCGCGATCTCCGGCAGCAGCGGACCCAGGACCGTTCCGGGCTCCACCAGTTCCGGAAACATCGCGGGATCGAACCCCGCCGCGGCGATCAGCGCCTCCGCCCAGCCACGACGCACCGGATCGTAGAGCTGGGTCGTGCTAGCATTGGTATGCTCGGCGACGATCCGGCCGGTGAGCCAGAAGTTCAGCAGGTCGGGCAACATCAGCAGATGTGCCGCATGGTCGAACAGGCGGGGCGCATCCCGCCGCGCCGCGACAAGCTGCGGCAAGGTGTTGATCGGCAGGAACTGGATGCCCGTGGCGGCATAGATCGCCTCGCGCGGCAGCCGCGGCGCGATCAGGTCATAGGCCCCCGCGGTCCGCTCGTCGCGGTAGCAATGCACCATGCCGAGCGGCACCCGGTCGGCATCCAGCAGCGCGTAATCGACGCCCCAGGTCGTCACGCCGAGACTGGCGACCGCCCCCCCGCGCGCGACCTTGCGCAGTCCGTCCCGGATTTCCTGCCACAGCCGCAGCACATCCCAGTAGAGATGCCGGCCGAGGCGCACCGGCCGGTTCGGAAACCGGTGGACGATCTCGAAATCCAGAACGCCCTCCGTGACCGCGCCGCAGGCGACGCGTCCGCCGGAAGCGCCGAGATCGATCGCGACGTGGCGCGGCGCCTCAGCGGACATAGGCCGCCGGCACGCCGCCATCGACGGTCAGCACGCCGCCGGTCGTCTTCGCCGAAAGGCCGGAGGCGAAGAAGAACACGGCCTCGGCCACATCCTCCGGCAGAATGTTCACCTTCAGCGTGGTGCGCGCGCGGTAATGCGCTTCCAGCTCGTCATCGCTGATGCCATAGGTCGCGGCACGATCCGCCCGCCAGGCGGAATTCCAGATCGAGGATCCGGCCAGCACCGCGTCCGGCAACACCGTGTTCACCCGGATCCCGGCGCCGCCGCCCTCCTCGGCGAGGCAGCGGGCCAGGTGCAGTTCCGCCGCCTTCGCCGCCGAATAGGCACCGGCATTGCGCCCGGCCGCGACCGCGTTCTTGCTGGCGACGAACACCAGCGACCCGCCGCCCGCCTGCGCGCGCAGGATGCGGAAGGCCGCGCGGGCGACGAGGAAGTAACCGGTCGCGAGAATGTCGAACTGCACCTGCCAGTCCGCGAGGCTGGTCTCCTCGATCGGCGCGCTGCGGCTGATCCCCGCGTTGTTCACCACGACATCGACGCCGCCATAGGCCAGCACCGTCTCCTCGAACGCCGTGCCGACGGCGGC
>NZ_AFPR01000262.1:0-1577 GCF_000219295.1 Acidiphilium sp. PM | reverse complement strand
TCGGCGCCGCCGACGCGCTCGCGGCCGATCTCGAGCAGGACGGGCACGGCGAGCGGCGAGACGCGGGGCAGGGCGCGGTGATGCACCCGCCCGCGCGCGCGGGCCAGCATGCCGGCGATGCGGGCGAGATCGACCAGCCCGTGCGCGGCATCGGCCCAGGTGGCGCGGAGGAGAATATGGCTCGGGTCATGCTTGCGGAGGACATCGTAGATCAGATCGGTATTGATGGTGATCTGTCTACGGTTCTTCTCGCCGCCCGGATGCATCCGTTCGATCAGCCCGGCGATGACCGCGACATTGCGGAAACTGCGCCGCAGCATCGAGCTGTCCGCCATCCACGCCTCGAGATCCTCGCCGAGCAGGTCCTCCTCGAACAGGCGGGCGATCCCGGTCGGCTCGCGCGCGCACCAGATGCCGAGCACGTAATCGGTCGCGACATAGCCGAGCGGCTGGAAGCCGAACCGCTCCAGCCGGCGGGTCAGCAGCATGCCCAGCGCCTGGTGCGCCTGCCGCCCCTCGAAGCAATAGGCCACGAGATACCACCGCCCGCGGCGCGGAAACGTCTCCACCAGCAGGTCGTCCGGCGCCGGCAGCGCCGAGCGCGCCGCCTGCAGGCCGAGCCATTCGCGCACCGGCGCGGGAAAGCGGTCCCAGGTGGCGGGCGTGTGCAGCATTCGCCGCACCCGGTCGGCGAGGTTGGTCGAAAGCGGCATCCGCCCGCCGGCATAGGCCGGGATCTTCGGCTCGCCCGTGCCGCCCTCGGCGCAGAGCACGCTGGTCTCGCGAATGCCGAGAAAGCGCAGCAGCCGCCCGGCGAAGCGGAACGTGTCGCCCGGCGAGAGCATCGCCGCGAAATATTCCTCGACCTCGCCGAGCACGATCCCGCCGCGCCCGCCGCCGAGCCGCACCTTCAGCACCGGCGCCTCGACGATGGTGCCGATATTCATCCGCAGCCGCCGCGCCACCGCCTCGTTGCGGACATGCACAACCCCCTCGGCATCGCGGAACAGCCGCCGATATCGCTCATAGACCGCGAGCGCGTAGCCGCCATCCTCGACGAAGCGCAGCACGTCGTCGAAATCCTTGCGCGCCAGCGCGGCATAGGGGGAAGCGGCGGTGATCTCGGCGAACAGGTCGTCGGGGTGGAAGGGCGCGGCGCAGGCGCAGCCCAGCACGTGCTGCGCCAGCACATCGAGCCCGCCCGGCCGTGGCGGATCGCCGTCGAGATCCTGCGCCGCCACCCCCTCGATCGCCGCGGCGCATTCCAGCACCTCGAAGCGGTTGGCGGGCACGAGCAGCGCGCGCGAGGCCTCGTCGAGCCGGTGATTGGCCCGCCCGAGCCGTTGCAGCAGGCGCGACACCCCCTTCGGCGCGCCGATCTGGATCACCTGGTCCACGCCCGCCCAGTCGATGCCGAGATCGAGCGACGAGGTCGCGACCACGGCGCGCAGTTTTCCGCCCGCCATCGCCGCCTCGACGCGGCGGCGCTGCTCCACCGCGAGGCTGCCGTGATGCAGCGCGATCGGCAGGGTCTCGTGGTTGTGCTTCCACAGCGCCTCGAACATCAGCTCGGCCTG
>NZ_AFPR01000263.1:0-611 GCF_000219295.1 Acidiphilium sp. PM | reverse complement strand
CGAGCGCGATCACCGGGGTGAACGCGACGACGACGGCGGCGCTCGCGAACACGATCGCGCTGCGCACCTCCAGCGAGGCGCGGAGGATCACCAGCAGCCTCGGCGCCGGGGCGGCGGCGGCGCGGTTCTCCCGCAGGCGGCGGGTGATGTTCTCGACATCGACCACCGCGTCGTCGACCAGTTCGCCGAGCGCGATCGCGAGGCCGGCCAGCGCCATGGTGTTGAGGGTGATGCCGAGCGCCGTGATCACCCCGACCGCCGCCAGCAGCGACACCGGAATGGCGACGAAGGAAATCAGCGCCGCCCGCCAGTCCCGCAGCGCGACGAGCAGCACGAGCAGGATCAGCGCCGCGCCGATCAGCAGCACATGGCCGAGATCGAGCAGCGCGACGCGGATGAACGCCGCCGGCGTGAAGGCGCGCGGATCGACGCCGACCCCCTCCGCCCGCAGCCCCGGCGTCAGCCGCGCGATCACGTGCGCCGCCTGGTTGGCGACCTTCAGCGTGTTGGCGCCATAGAGCGAGGAGACCAGCAGCAGCAGCCCCTGCCGGTCATGGATCAGCGCCGCGCCGAACCGCGGCGGCGCGGCGATCCGCACATGGGCGACATCG
>NZ_AFPR01000264.1:0-2063 GCF_000219295.1 Acidiphilium sp. PM | reverse complement strand
CGGATGCGCGCCAGCACCGCCTCCGCCGCCATCAGCCCCATATGGCCGGACCACGGCATCCGCGCCGGCCCGATCAACATCCCGATCTCCGGCGCCGCCCCGGCCTCGCCCGTAATCATCTCGGTCGCCCCGCCCCGGCCATCCGGCGAGATCCAGGCGCGGATCGCCTCGGGATGCGCGATCGTCGCCGACAGCCCGATCCGCACCGCCCCCGGCGCGAGTTGTGCGAGCCGGGCGAGGCAGAGCGCGAGCTGGTCGCCCCGCTTGGTCCCGGCCAGCGCGTGCACCTCGTCGATCACGATGTTCGCCAGCCCCGCGAAGCGCGACGCCGCCTCGGGATCGTAGAGCAGCAAGGCGAGGCTCTCCGGCGTGGTCAGCAGAACATGTGGCGGCCGGGCGCGCTGCCGCGCCCGCCGGTTCGCCGGCGTGTCCCCCGTGCGGGTCTCGACGCGGATGGGCAGGCCCATCTCCGCCACCGGCGCTTCGAGATTGCGGGCGATATCGGTCGCCAGCGCCTTTAGCGGGCTGACATAGATCGTGTGCAGTCCCTCCGGCGGATCGTCCGCCAGCGCGATCAGGCTGGGCAGGAACCCTGCCAGCGTCTTGCCCCCGCCGGTGGGGGCGATCAGCAGCGCGTTTTTTCCCCGCCGCGCCGCGTCCAGCACGGCGAGCTGGTGCGGCCGCGGCGTCCAGCCGCGCGCGGCGAACCAGTCGGCGAAACGGTGGGGCAGGGCGGTCACGCGCCAGACATGGCAGACTTGGCGAAACCTGCAATCCGCCCCCATCTTCCCGCCATGCCTCCGCATCCCGAAACCTGGCTGCATCCCCGCCCCGAAGGGCTACATTGCGTGCCGGGCGACTTCTTCATCGACCCCACCCGCGCCGTCGATCGCGCGGTGATCACCCATGGCCATGCCGACCATGCCCGGCCGGGCCATCGCCATGTGCTGGCCAGCGCCGAGACGCTTGCGATCATGCGGGTGCGGATGGGCGAGGCGCGGGCCGGCGCGGCGCAGCAGGCGGCCGCACCGGGCGAGATCGTCCGCATCAACGGCGTCGGCGTCTCCCTCGTCCCCGCCGGCCATGTCCTCGGCTCCTGCCAGGTGGTGCTGGACTACGAGGGCAGCCGCGCCGTGGTCTCGGGCGACTACAAGCGCCGGCGCGATCCCACCTGCGCGCCCTTCGTCCCGGTGAATTGCGACGTGTTCGTGACGGAGGCGACCTTCGGCCTGCCGGTCTTCCGCCATCCGGACGCCGCGGCGGAAATCGCGAAACTGCTCCACTCCATGACGATCTTCCCCACCCGCGCCCATCTCGTCGGCGCCTACGGTCTCGGCAAGGCGCAGCGGCTGATCGCCCTGCTGCGCGAAGCCGGATACGACGCTCCGATCTACCTCCACGGCGCCCTGCAAAAACTCTGCGACCTCTACGAAACCCTCGGCGTGCCCCTGGGCGATCTCCGCCCCGCCACGGTCGCCGACAAGGACGCGCTGAAAGGCGCCATCGTTCTCGCCCCGCCTTCCGCAGTGGCGGATCGCTGGGCGCGGCGGCTGGATGATCCGGTGGTCGCCGTCGCCTCGGGCTGGATGCGGGTGCGCCAGCGCGCCAAGGCCTCCGGCGTCGAGCTGCCGCTCGTCATCTCCGACCATGCCGACTGGGACGAACTGCTCGCCACGGTGGAGGATGTCGCCGCCCCGGAAATCTGGGTCACCCACGGCGCCGAGGCGGCCCTGCTGCGCCAGCTCTCGCTCATGGGACGGCGCGGCCGCGCGCTCAGCCTGATCGGCTATGGCGACGAGGCGGAGCAGGAATGAAACCCTTCGCCGATCTGCTGGAACGCCTGCTCTACACCACCGGCCGCAACGCCAAGATCGCGCTCCTCGCCGATTACTTCGCCCACCGCCCCAATCCCGAGCGCGGCTACGCGCTCGCCGCCATCGCCGGCGCGCTCGACTTTCCCGGCGCGAAACCCGCCGTGCTGCGCGAGCTGGCCGCCGCCCGCACCGATCCCGAGCTGTTCGCGCTCTCCTACGATTTCGTCGGCGACCTCGCCGAGACCATCG
>NZ_AFPR01000265.1:0-3570 GCF_000219295.1 Acidiphilium sp. PM | reverse complement strand
GCGGGATAGGCGGGCGCGGCGACGAACTGTGCCGCCTGCGCGCTGGCGCGGGCCAGGCGCAGCCGCCGGTCGCCTTCCTCAAGCTCGATCTCGGCCAGGTCGCCGTCCTTGAGAAGGGCGGCGAGTGCGCGCAGCACCTCGGGGTCGAAGGAGAGACTCATGCTTCCTGCTCCACAATCTCGGCGATCGCCTGAAGCGCCAGCCGGTAGCCGGTGAAACCAAGGCCGCAGATCACGCCGCGCGCGGCCTGCGATACGTATGAATGATGGCGGAACGCCTCGCGCTGATGGATGTTGGACAGATGCACCTCGATGACCGGAAGGTCGACCGCGTGCAGCGAGTCCATCAGCGCGATCGAGGTGTGCGAGTAGCCCGCCGGGTTGATGATGATGCCGGCGGCGCGGCCGCGGCATTCCTGCACCCAGGTGATCAGCTCGCCTTCGCCGTTGGTCTGGCGGAAATCGATGGCGAGGCCCAGCTCCTCGGCCGCCTCGGCGCAGAGCGCCTCGAGATCGTCAAGGGTCTGGATGCCGTAGATTTCCGGCTCGCGCAGCCCCAGCATGTTCAGGTTCGGGCCGTTCAGCACGGCGATCAGCGGTACAGGCATGATGCGCGCCTATCACAGGCCGGCGGAAAGGGAAACCGGCGAGGGTTCGAGCGTGGTCTTTCCGGCGGGCGAATCGAGGATATAGGTCGGCAGGGCATGGCCGGAAATCGTGCCGCGCAGGGCGGCGATCAGCGCCCGGCCCTCGACGATCGGCACGCGGAAGCGGGCGGTGCCGGGGGCGGGGTCGAGCTGGTGCAGGTAATACGGTTTCACGCCGCATTCGAGCATGGTCTCGAACAGGGCGCGCAGCGTGTCCGCCGAATCGTTGACGCCGCGCAGCAGCACCGACTGGCCGAGCAGCGGAATCCCGGCGCGGCGCAGCGCCCTCAGCCCGGCGCGGGCCTCGGCGCCGAATTCGCGCGCGTGGTTGGCGTGCAGCACGAGGAAGAGCGGCGGGTCGAGATCGAGCGCCGCGAGCAGCGCCGGCGTGATCCGCGCCGGATCGGCCAACGGCACGCGGGTGTGCAGCCGCAGCCGGCTTATATGCGGGATCGCGCGCAGCCGGGCGAAGATCGCGCCAAGGCGGCGGGGCGAGAGGATGAGCGGGTCGCCGCCGGTCAGGATTACCTCGCTCACCGCATCGTGATCCGCGAGCCAGCGGAACGCCGCCTCGAGCTCTGCTTCGGACAGCACGCCACCCTCCGGGCCGACATGCTCGCGGCGGAAGCAGAACCGGCAATAAACCGGGCAGGCAAGGGTGGGCTTGAGCAGCGCGCGGTCGGGGTAGCGGTGGACGATGCCGGGCACCGGGGAGAGCGCGTCATCGCCGATCGGGTCGGCGCGCTCGTGGGGGGCGGTTTCGAGCTCGGCGGGGTCGGGGATGAACTGAAGGCCGATCGGGTCCGCCGGATCACCGATCAGGGCGGCGAGCGGTGCCGGGATCGCGGTGGCGTAGCGCGCGGCGACGGCCTCGAGCCCCGCGCGGGCGGAAGGCGGGGCGAGCCCGGCCTCGATCAGCTGGTCTGCGGTGCGGAGCGTGGGAGTGGCCATGCGGCGGTGCTATCCTGCGGCGCATGGCCAGACAAGCATGGGACCCCGACCGCCTCGCCGCCCGGCTGCCCTTCCTGCGGCGGCGCGGGCTGCTCGCGCAGGCGACGCGCGCCTTCTTCACCGCCCGCGGATATATCGAGGTGGAGACGCCCTGCCTCGTCCCCGCGCCGGGCGAGGAAGTGCATCTCGCCGCCCTGTCGACCATTGTGCATGCGCCGGATGGCGCGGCGGCGCGGAAATGGCTGCATACCAGCCCCGAATTCGCGATGAAGAAGCTGCTCGCCGGCGGCGCCGGGCGGATGTTCCAGCTCGCCCGGGTCTGGCGCGACCATGAGGGGTCGGACACGCATGCGCCCGAATTCACCATGCTCGAATGGTATCGCCCGGGGGCCGATTTTTCCTCCATGATCGAGGAGACGACGCAGCTCCTCCGCGCCGTGCTGCCGCCGGTCGTGACGTGCCGGGGGGTGACGACCGATCTTGCCGCGATCGAGGTGCTGAGCGTCGCCGAGGCCTTCGCGCGCCATTGCGGTGTCGATGTGCTGGCGAGCGTCGGCGATGCCGACCGGCTGGCCGCCGATGCCGGGGTGGCGCGCCGCGACGGCGAGGACTGGGAGGACCTGTTCTTCCGCCTCATGCTCGGGCGGATCGAACCGCATCTCGGTCGCCAAAATCCGACCTTCCTGACCGACTGGCCGGCGCCGCTCGCCGCCCTCGCGCGGCGGCGGGCGGACGATCCGCGCGTCGCCGAGCGCTTCGAGCTGTATGTGTGCGGGATGGAGCTTGCCAACGCGTTCGCCGAGCTGACCGATCCGGTCGAGCAGCGGGCCCGCTTCGAGGCCGACCGGGCGCGGCGGCACGCGCTGTATGGCCGCGAGGACTGGCCGCTCGATGAAGATTTCGTGGCGGCGGTGGGGCGGATGCCGGATTGCGCGGGGATTGCCCTGGGGTTCGACCGCCTGGCGATGATCGCCGCCGGCGCCGCGCGCATCACCGATGTGTTATGGCTCTGATATAAGCCGGAAACGGACCCACTGTAGACATTCCACATCACCAACGGGCCAAGGCCCGGAGACGAGGAGCGTGCGATGCGAAGGAAGCTTGTTCTGGCTGCGCCGGTCGTGGCCCTGGTTCTGGCCGGCTGCGCGGTGGGGCCAAGCCTTGCCGAGCGGATGTCGGCCTATGTCGGGCGGCCGGAATCGGCGCTGGTGGCCGCACTCGGCGTGCCGGACCGCAAGATCACGGTCGATGGCAAGACCTATTTCGCCTATGTCGAGCGGTCGTATTCCTACCAGCCGGGCTTCGTGCCGCCCTATCCGGGCTTCTACGGCCCCTATTACGGCCCGTTTTTCCAGCCCGATACCTATACGCGGCAATGCACCGTCACCTTCGCGCTCGAGGGCGGCATGGTGAAATCCTTCACCTTGCGCGGCAACGATTGCTGACCGCCCCGCCGCCGGCGCTGCCTGCCTCGCCGCTCTGGCTGCCCTTCGCGCCCGGCCCCTACCGGCCGGCGATGGGGCTGATCGCCCGTCCGCCCGCGGAACTGACCGCCTTCGGCGCCGACTACCCTGCGCAGATGGCGGAACGCCGGGCGCTGCTCGGCCTGCGCCGGGCCGAGGTGTTCGGCGCGCTGCCGTCCAGCGAGGCGGCGCGGCGCGAGACATTGCTCCTGGTCGCCGGCCACCTGCTCGCCGATCGTGCGCCCTGGTTCGCCCTGGCCGGCGCGATGCTGGAAAACCGCCTCACCGGCGAGCGGTGGAACCTTGCGGCGCCGGAATGCGACCCGCTCGAACTCGCCGGAAGGCTGGTGCAGGAGGATCTCTGCCTGCTCGACCCGGCGACGGCGACGCTCACGGCGGCGGTGCTATGCTTTCCCTCGCGCTGGCGGCTGGCGGACAAGCTGGGCCGCGACCTTGCCGCCATCCATGCTTTCCCTCGCGCTGGCGGCTGGCGGACAAGCTGGGCCGCGA
>NZ_AFPR01000266.1:0-8914 GCF_000219295.1 Acidiphilium sp. PM | reverse complement strand
GGGCGCTTGCGCGTCTGCCGCCCGATGCCGCTCTGACCGAAACCTTGAAGGTGTCCGGAGCGTGACGCTCATGTCGGGCGCGGGTGATTCCCGCCCGGTCCGGCACCTTGAGCCGGAGGACGCACGCATGGCTTCGACATTGTTCGACAAGATCTGGGCGGCGCATGTCGTCGATCGCATGCCGGACGGCACTGCGGTTCTCTATATCGACCGGCATCTCGTCCATGAGGTGACCAGCCCGCAGGCCTTCGAGGGGCTGCGGATGGCCGGGCGCAAGGTGCGGCGGGTGGATGCGACCATCGCGGTCGCCGACCATAACGTGCCGACCGAGGACCGCGCCGCCGGCATCGCCGAGCCGGAGAGTGCGCTGCAGGTCGCGACCCTCGAACAGAATGTCGCCGCCTTTGGCGTGCCCTATATTCCGGTGACCGACGCGCGGCAGGGCATCGTTCACGTGATCGGGCCGGAGCAGGGGATCTCGTTGCCGGGGATGACGATCGTCTGCGGCGATTCCCACACCTCGACCCATGGCGCGATGGGTGCGCTGGCCTTCGGCATCGGCACCTCCGAGGTCGAGCATGTGCTGGCGACGCAGACGCTGTTGCAGAAGCCGGCGAAGAACATGCTGGTGCGGGTGGATGGCACGCTGCCGCCGGGCTGCTCGGCGAAGGACATCGTGCTGGCGATCATCGGCGAGATCGGCACCGCCGGCGGCACCGGGCACGTGATCGAATATGCCGGCGAGGCGATCCGCGCGCTCGACATGGCGGGGCGGATGACCGTCTGCAACATGTCGATCGAGGCGGGGGCGCGGGCCGGGCTGATCGCGCCGGACGAGACGACGTTCGAGTATGTGCGCGGCCGGCCCTACGCGCCGAAGGGCGAGGCGCTGGAGCGGGCGATCGACTACTGGAGGACGCTCGCCTCCGACGAGGGCGCGCAGTACGACCGGGTGGTGACGATCGATGCGTCCGCCCTGGTGCCGCAGGTGACCTGGGGGACCAGCCCGGAGACGGTGGTGCCGATCACCGGCCACGTGCCCGACCCCGCGGCCGAGCCGGATGCCGGCCGCCGGGCGCAGATGGAGCGGATGTTGCAGTATATGGACCTCGCACCGGGGCAGGCGCTGAAGGGCACGAAGATCGACGCGGTGTTCATCGGCTCCTGCACCAATTCGCGGATCGAGGATTTGCGGGTTGCCGCCGGGATCGTGCGGGGGAAGAAGGTCGCCGGCCATGTCCGCGCCATGGTGGTGCCGGGCTCGGGGCTGGTGAAGGCGCAGGCCGAAGCCGAGGGCCTCGCCCAGGTGTTTCTCGATGCCGGGTTCGAATGGCGCGAGGCGGGGTGTTCGATGTGCCTCGGCATGAACCCCGACAAGCTGAAGCCGGGCGAGCGATGCGCCAGCACCTCGAACCGGAATTTCGAGGGCCGGCAGGGGCCGGGCGGGCGCACGCATCTGGTGTCGCCGGCGATGGCGGCGGCCTCGGCAATTACCGGCGCGCTCGCCGATCCGCGGGAGATGGCATGATGGACAGGTTCGAACGGCTGGAGGCGGTCGCCGCCCCGCTCAGGATGGCGAATGTCGATACCGACAAGATCATCCCGGCGCGCTTCCTCAAGACGATCAAGCGCTCGGGGCTGGGCAAGCACGCCTTCGCCGGGCTGCGCTACAACGAGGATGGCAGCGAGAACCCGGATTTCGTGCTGAACCGCGAGCCCTACCGGCAGGCGCATATCCTCGTCGCCGGGGAGAATTTCGGCTGCGGCTCGTCGCGCGAGCACGCGCCCTGGGCGCTGCTGGATTTCGGCATCCGCTGCGTGATCGCGCCGAGCTTCGCCGACATCTTCTTCAACAACTGCTTCAAGAACGGCATCCTGCCGATCGTGCTGCCGCGCGAACAATGCGAGGCGCTGATGGAGGATGCGGAATCGGGGGCGAATGCGCGGATCATCGTCGATCTCGCGGCGCAGACCGTCTCGCGGCCGGATGGCGAGACCTACGGGTTCGAGATCGATCCGTTCCGCAAGCGCTGCCTGCTGGAGGGGCTCGACGATATCGGCCTGACGCTGGAGAAGGCGCCCTCGATCGACGCCTATGAGGCGAAGCTGGACGGCGCGGCCTGGCGGCCGCGGATCGAGACCGTCTGATCCGCCCGCCCCGCTCCACCACCGCCGAACGCGACCCCAAGGGAGAGACGACCATGATTGCGAACCGGAAACTGCTGCTCCTGCCGGGGGATGGCATTGGCCCCGAGGTGATGGCGGAAGCCCGCCGGGTGATCGACTGGCTGGCGCGCAGCGGCCGGGCGCGGTTCGAACTCGCCGAGGACCTCGTCGGCGGCGCCTCGATCGAGGCGACCGGCAAGCCGATCACCGAACCGGTGATCGAGCGCGCGCTGGAGGCGGACGCCGTGCTGTTCGGCGCGGTGGGCGGGCCGCAATGGGATTCGCAGCCCTTCGACAACCGGCCGGAAATCGCCATTCTCGAACTGCGCAAGCGCCTCGGCCTGTTCGCCAACCTGCGCCCCGCGCCGGTGTTCGACGCGCTGATCGACGCGAGCCCGCTCAAGCCCGAGATCGTGCGCGGGCTCGACATCATGATCGTCCGGGAATCGACGGGCGGCATCTATTTCGGCGAGCCGCGCGGGATCGAGACCCTGCCGGATGGCACGAAGCGCGGGATCAACACCGAGGTCTACACCACGCCGGAGATCGAGCGGGTGGCGCGCGTCGCCTTCGAGCTGGCCCGCAAGCGGCAGGGGCGGCTGACCAGCGTCGAGAAGGCGAACGTGATGGAATCCGGCCTGCTCTGGCGGCAGACCGTCACCGCCCTCGGCGCGGCGGAATATCCTGACGTGCAGCTCTCGCACATGTACGCCGACAATTGCGCGATGCAGCTGGCGAAGAATCCGCGCCAGTTCGACGTGATCGTGACCGGCAACCTGTTCGGCGACCTGCTCTCCGACCTGGCCTCGATGCTGACCGGCTCGCTCGGGATGCTGCCCTCGGCGACGCTCGGCGCGCCGGATGCGGCGGGGCGGCGGCATGCGCTCTACGAGCCGATCCACGGCTCGGCGCCGGACATCGCCGGCAAGGGCCTGGCCAATCCGCTGGCGCAGATCCTCAGCCTCGCGATGCTGCTGCGCTACTCCTTCGACATGCAGGATGACGCGGCGGCGATCGAAGCCGCCGTCTCCAACGTGCTCGCCAGCGGCATGCGCACCGCGGATATCGAGCAGAAGGGCACGGCGCGGATCGGCACGCGGACGATGGGCGACGCGGTGCTGCGCGAGCTCGACAAGCTCGGCGGCTGATCCGGGCCGGAAAAGGATCGGGGCGGCAGGTTTGCGCCTGCCGCCCCGTTTTCGTTTCAGCCGGAGGAAGCGCGGTCAGTCGCCGGCCGCGGTGCGCGCGCTGATCGGCATCCGCGATTGCGGCAGCAGCGCCGGCGCCTTGATCCGCGTCCGCTTCGGCGCCTTCGCCGGCATCGACGCGATGATCGAGACCAGGACCGAGGCCAGATAGGGCAGCGACTGGGTGAACAGCACCGCGCACCAGAGCCGGCTTTCCGGCGTGGCCCAGTGATGCCCGAAGCCGACGCCGAGCAGCGCCGCCCAGGTGAGGGCAAGCAGGATCAGCTCCTCGCGCACCATTACCAGCCCCTGCACCAGGGCGGGCGCGTTTTCCATCTTCGGCGTGCGGATGAAGGGCAGCGAGTTGGTGAACAGGCCTTTCCACACCGCCTTGCCGATCGTGTGCGAGAGCGCGAGCCCGGCGACGGCCGCCCCCAGCCGGTCGCCCACGCCGCACGGCACCCGCGCGGCGTAAAGCGCGAAAATCTGCACGATCTTGAAGGCGAACAGGCCGATCGAGGGCAGCATGAACAGCAGGATCGGGAATTCGAACCGCACCGGATCGAGGATCAGACCGGCCGACCAGGCGAGGCCCAGCAGCAGGAAGGCGAGACCCAGCGCATCGCCGATCCAGGGCAGCCAGCCGGTGACGAAGTGCCAGCGCTGGCCGATCGTCAGCGTGCGGTCGAAGGGCGAGAGGAACGCCTTCCAGTGCCGGCGGGAAATCCGCATCGCGCCATAGGCCCAGCGGTAGCGCTGCTTGCGGAAGGCGTTGAAATCGTCCGGCATCACGCCGCGGCCGAAGCTCCGCTTGGAATAGACCGCCTCGTAACCCTCGCGGAACAGCCGCAGGCCGAGCTCGCTGTCCTCGGTGATGCACCATTCGGCCCAGCCGCCCTCGGCATCGAGGGCCGCCTTGCGGATCAGCGTCATCGTGCCGTGCTGGATGACCGCGTTGCGCTCGTTGCGGTTGACCATGCCGATATGGAAGAAGCCGGCATATTCCCAGAACATCATCCGCTTGAAGAGCGAGCCGTCATTGTCGCGGTAGTCCTGCGGCGACTGGGTGAAGCCCACATTCGGGTCGGCAAAGGCGGGGACCATGCAGCGCAGCCAGTCGGGGTCGACGATATAGTCGGAGTCGAGCACGCCGACGATCTCGGCATCCGGCGCGGTCTCGCGCAGGGCGAAGTTCAGCGCGCCGGCCTTGTAGCCGGGATGCTTGCCGAGGGTGAAGAAGCGGAACTGCTTGCCGAGCCGCGCGCAATGCGCCGCCACCGGTTCCCATACCGCCGGGTCCTTGGTGTTGTTGTCGATCACCAGCACCTCGAAATTCTCGTAATCGAGGGCGGCGAGGGCGTTCAGCGTCTGCTTCACCATCTCGGGCGGTTCGTTGCAGATGGCGAGATGCAGCGAGACCTTGGGCAGTTTCGTGCCGGGGGCCGCGGGCACCGGCTCGAAATGGCGCATCCGCACCCGGCCGAACAGGGTTTCCACGAGGTCGAAACTGTCGGCGACGAGCAGGAAGAGCAGCAGCGCCTGGCCGGCGGCGAGCGCGGCCCAGACCGCGGCGGCGGACCAGGAGAGATAGGTCTCGCCCATCGTCATCAGCAGCGAGGCGAGGGCGGCGCCGAAGCCCTGCACCAGGGCCGCGAACAGGATCTTGCCGGGCCAGCGGATGTCGGGCCTGACGCCGAGCATCAGCAGGGTGACGAGGAAGCCGAGCAGGCTGGAGCCGAGCGCCCAGGCGAGCCAGGCGCGGTTCTGCTGCACCGGGCCGGTGAGCGACCATTTGGCCTGGCGGTCGAGCGACCACATGCCCCAGTAGCCGGCGGCGCGGCCCTCGAAGCTGGTCTTCCAGGGCTGGTCGAACGCTTCCATCACGAAATAGTCGAGATGCTGCTTCTGCGCGATGTTGAAGAAATCGCGCAGGAAGCGGGCCTGCAGCACGCGCGAGGCGCGGGCGGCGCCGATATCGATGCCGTCCGACGGCCAGCCGATCTCGCCGATCACCACCTTCTTGCCGGGGAAGCGCTTCTCGACCTCGTGCAGCCGCATCAGCGCATACTGCACGGCGTCCTTCTCGGGCACGCCCTCCCAGTAGGGCAGCAGATGCACGGTGATGAAGTCGACCGACTTCGCAAGCTCGGGGTGGTGCAGCCAGACATGCCAGGGCTCGGCGGTGGAGACCGGCACATGCACGCGCTTCTTCACGTATTCGATGTCGGCGGCGAGTTCCGGCACCGTGAGGTTGCGACGCAGGATCACCTCGTTGCCGACCATGACCGACTTCACGTCGGCATTGGCGTTGGCGACCTTGACCACCTTCTTCAGCTCGGCCTCGTTCGCCTTCGGATGCTGGTCGATCCAGGCGCCGAGCGTGACGTTCAGGTGGTAGGGGGCGGCGAGCGCCGGAATCTGGCCGAGATCGCCCTGGACGGTGTAGGTCCGGATGTCATGCGTGTGCTTCGCGACGAGTGCGAGGTCCGACCGGATCTGGGCGATCGAGGGGTAGATCCCGCTCTGCGGGCTTTCGCCGGCGTGAAAGGGCGAGAAGGCGAAGCCGCCGATTTCGCCGCGATAGGGCGGCAGGTTCGTCACGGGACGGTTCAGCGCGGCCCAGATGCCAAAGGTGGCGCCCGCAGCGCCAAGAGCTGCAAGCCATGTGCCCGGGTGACGCCAGCCCGCCCTGGTCTGGCGGGGGCTGACCCGGGGAGCGATCGGGCGGAGGCGCGCGAGATGCGTCATGAACCATCATCCGGTTGACCCGCGGAAAAAGTCCGCGTTGAACATCTCCCATGACGGTGCAGTGCGGCATCGCGTCGGCTGGATTATGGCTAAAGAGTGGCGTGTGGTTCATGTCCTGCGCATCCGCTATGCTGCTGGATCGGAGATCGTTACGCCGGTGAAGCTCGGTTTCGTTGTCCTGGGTTCATGTCAGAACTGAAGTAAGGTATGCACGTTGTTGTTCTGATACTGATTTTGACCTTGCTGATCCTGCTCAATGCCGGATTCGCCCTCGCCGAGATGGCGCTGGTGTCGTCCCGCAAGGCGGCGCTCGCGCTGTTCGCCCGAAAAGGCGTGCGCGGCGCCGAGCGCGCGCGCCTGCTGGCCGAGACGCCCGAGCGCTTCCTGCCCACGGTGCAGATCGGCATCACCGCGATCAGCGTGCTGACCGGCGTGGTGGGCGGGGCGCAACTCGCCCATTCGCTGGCGCCGGCGATCGCGCTGATCCGCCCGCTCGCCCCGCTCGCCGACACGATCGCGCTGACGCTCACCGTCGTCGGCGTCACGCTGCTCACCCTCGTCTTCGGCGAACTCGTGCCCAAGCAACTCGCCTTGCGCAATGCCGAGCGGATCGCCTGCCTCGTCGCCTGGCCGATCGACATGTTCGCCCGCGCCGCCTCGCCGCTGGTCTGGCTGCTCGGCTTCACCTCCGATCTGGTGCTGCGCCTGTTCGGCCCGGTCGATCCGCACCGCCGGGCGATCAGCGAGGAGGAGCTGAAGGCCATCCTCGCCGAGGGCACCGAATCCGGCATGCTCGAATACGAGGAGCGGGACATGATGGAGCGGGTCATGCGCCTCGCCGACAAGCCGATCCGCGCGATCATGACGCCGCGGCAGGACATCGCCTGGCTCGACCGCACCGCCCCGCGCGGCCAGGTGATCTCCTCGCTGAAGGCCGCGCCGCATTCCCGCTTCGTGGTCTGCGACCGCAGCATCGACAATGTGGTCGGCATCGTCCAGGCCAAGGACATCCTCGACCGGATGCTGGACGGCAAGGACATCTCGATCGCCACCGCGCTGCGCCAGCCGCTCGCCGTGCCGGACGCGATCTCCGCGCTCGATGCGCTGGAGCGCCTGAAATCCGACCCGCTCGGCGTCGCCTTCGTGCTCGACGAATATGGCAGCTTCGAGGGCATGGTGACGGTGGGCGACCTGCTCGAGGCGATCGTCGGCGATGTCGAGGAGGCGGGCTATGGCGAGGCCGGCGAACCCGCGCCCGACCGCTACGAGCTCGACGGTCTCGAACCGATCGACGAGGTGGCGCACAAGTTCGGGCTCGAGAACCTGCCCGCCCACGGCTCGTATCACACGCTGGGCGGCTTCCTGCTCGCCCTGCTCAAGCGCGTGCCGCGCCAGGGCGACGCGATCGCCTTCGGCGGCTGGCGCTTCGAGGTGCTGGCGATGAACGGCCGCCGGGTGGAACTCGTGCGCGTCAGCCGCGATCCCACGGCCGTGCCGTGAAATTAGGCTTTCATTAAGTCCCGCCTGCTATGCGGGGTCGGTGATCCACGCTGCTAGGCCCAGCCTGTCAAGGGGAGCCCGATCCATGAAACGCCATCCCGTCAGGATTGTCGTCCCGTCCGCCGGCCGGTCGCGGGGCCGGTGACGATGGTCTGGATACTGGCCGGCATCGTCCTGGCCGCGGCCGGCGCCATCGCCGCCATTCTGCTCGGCGTCCGCCGCCGCATCTCCGCCCTCGCGCGGGATCTGAACGCCGTGGCGATCGCCGCGAGCGAGGCGCATCGCGACATGGTCGCGCAGAACGGGCTCGACCGGAACATCGATGGCCTGCGCGCCCGTCTCGCGGCCCTCGGCCCGGCGCGCATCGAGAACGACGAACTCTGGTTCGGCGCCTACCGCATCAATGGCGACGATCGTGTCGTCGACGAGATCAAGACGCAATACGGCGGCGCCGTGACCATCTTCATGCGCGACGTCCGGGTGGCCACGAATGTCCAGAAGCCGGACGGCACCCGCGCGGTCGGCACGAGACTCGCCCCCGGCCCGATCCACGATGCCGTGCTCGGCATGGGCAAGACCTATCGCGGCGAGGCTGAAATCCTCGGCGAACCCTATTTCGCCATCTACGAGCCGGTCATCGCCAACCACGAGACGATCGCGATCATCTTCGTCGGCGTCAGGAAGCTGGACCTGCCGGAGGGGACGGTGACCGGCGATCCGCGCAGCATGGCCTGCATCCGCGCCGATCTCGATTCCCTGCGGAAGGTGCTCGCCGAGCAGGTCAGGACGGCCGGGGAAGCGATCGCCCTGCGGCAGCTTTCCGAGGATACGCGGCGCGCCCTCGATGCCGAGCGTGTCACGCGCGCCCACCAGCAGGCGCACGCGATCGCCGCCCTCGGCACCGGCCTCGAGCGCCTCGCCGGCGGCGACCTGCTGTTCCGGCTCGACGAGAAGCTGGCCGCGGAATACGAAAAGCTCCGCACCGACTTCAACGGCGCGATCCGCCAGCTTCACGACGCGATGGCGATGATCGCCCGCAACGCCGACGCGGTGCGTTCGGGCGCGCAGGAAATCACCGCGGCGTCGGACGATCTGGCCCGCCGCACCGAACAGCAGGCCGCGACGCTCGAACAGACGGCCGCGGCGCTGGAACAGATCACCGCCACCGTGCGGCGCACCGCCGCCGGCACCGGCGAGGCCCGGAAACTGGTCGGCGACGCGCGCTCCGAGACCGATCATTCGGGCGAGATCGTGCAGCGCGCGGTCGCGGCGATGAGCGCGATCGAGGCGTCATCCCGCCAGATCGGGCAGAT
>NZ_AFPR01000267.1:0-4493 GCF_000219295.1 Acidiphilium sp. PM | reverse complement strand
CAGCACCGAGGTACCGTGCACCGCCCGCAGCGTGGCGATCAGGTCGAGCACCTCGGCCTCCACCGTGGCGTCGAGCGCCGTGGTCGGCTCGTCGAGCACCAGCAGCGCCGGGTCCTTCGCCAGCGCCATGGCGATCACCACCCGCTGCAGCATCCCGCCCGAGAGCTCGTGCGGATAGGCGGCGAGCACCCGCCCCGGCGCTGCGATCCGCACCTGGTCGAGCGCCTCGCGCGAGCGCGCCCCGGCCGCCGCCCCGGTAATGCCGAGCAGCTCGAACGCCTCGCGCAGCTGCACCCCGATGGTCAGCGCCGGGTTCAGCGCGCGGCTCGCGTCCTGATACACCATCGACACCCGGCGCGCCCTGAGCCGCCGCAGCGCTCCGGCGTCGAGGCGGGCGAGATCCTCGCCGCCGATGCGGATGCTGCCGGCCCGCACCCGCCCGTTGCGCGGCAGCGCGCCGAGGGCGGCCAGCGCCGCGGTCGACTTGCCGCACCCCGATTCGCCGACCAGGCCGAACGACTCCCCCGGCGCGATCGAGAACGACACGCCGCGCAGCACCGCGAGTTCCTGCCCCCGCGTGCGATAGGCGACCTCGAGCCCCTCCACCGCCAGGGCCGGGGTCGCCGCGGTGGCGCCGTCCCGCTCCGTGCCGGCCAGCACCGCGCTCATTCCAGCGCCGCCTGCACGCCGTCGGCGACGAGGTTCACGCCGACCACGAGCGAGGCGATGGCGATGGCGTCGAACACCACGGTCCACCAGTAGCCGCCGGTGATCATGGCGTAGTTCTGCGAGATCGCCAGCCCCCAGTCGGCCGAGGGCGGCTGGATGCCGAAGCCGAGAAAGCTGAGCGAGGCGACGGTGAAGATCGCGTAGCCGAGCCGCACCGTGGCCTCCACCAGGATCGGCGGCATCACGTTGGGCAGGATCTCGACGAACATGATGTGCGCCGCCCCCTCCCCGCGCAGCTCGGCGGCGGCGACGTAGTCCAGCTCGCGCTCCGCGATCACCGCGGCGCGCACCGTGCGCGAGATCAGCGGCGCGAAGATCAGCCCGATGACGATCACCACCGTCGGCGTCGACGGGCCGAGCGCGACGAGCGCCAGCAGGGCGACGATGATCAGCGGCAGCGCCAGCAGCACCTCGATCAGCCGGCTCAGCACGGTGTCGATCAGCCCGCCGAAATAGCCGGTGACCAGCCCGATCGAGGTGCCGAGCACGGTGCCGAGCAGCGTGGCCAGCGGTGCCACCGAAAGGATCGAGCGCGAGCCGACGATGACGCGCGAGAAGATGTCGCGGCCGAGCTGGTCGGTGCCGAACGGATGCGCGAGGCTCGGCGGCGCCAGCGTGTGCATCAGGCTGTCGTGATAGGGGTTCCACGGCACGATCCACGGGCCGAACAGCGCGCAGATGGTCCAGAACAGCACGATGCCGATGCCCGCCCGCGCGCTGCCCGAGCCGAGGATCAGCCGCGCCCGCCCGGCGGCCGCTTCCGGCATCGCCGCCCCGGCGCCGCTCATTTCGCCGCCCCGCGATGCAGCCGCGGATTGAGCATGATCAGCAGCATGTCGGCGGCGACGGTGACCAGCACATACACCGCGCCGATGACGAGAATCCCCGCCTCCAGCATCGGGAAATCCTTGTTCCGCGCGGCGGTCAGGATCAGGCTGCCGATGCCCTGGTAGCGGAACAGCGTCTCCACGATCACCAGCCCGCCGACGAGATAGCCGACCTGGGTGGCCACCACGGTGATCGTCGGCGGCAGCGCGTTGCGCAGCACGTGCCGCACGATCACGGTCCGCCTTGGCAGGCCCTTCAGCGTCGCCGTGCGCGCGTAATCGGATTCCAGCGCCTCGATCGTCCCCGCCCTGGCCATCCGCGCGATATAGCCGAACAGCACGAACACCAGCGGCAGCGCCGGCAGGATCAGGTGATGGATCTGCCCCAGCGCCCCGGCATGGCGCGGCGCCGTCGCGGTCACCGGCAGCGCCCGCAGCCAGATGCCGAGGATCAGGATCAGCACGATCGAGGAGACGAATTCCGGGATCACCGTCATCGACAGGCCGGTGAGGCTGATCGCCCGGTCGATCCGCGAGCGCGCGTGGATCGCCGCATACACCCCGGCGCCGATCGACAGCGGCACGACGATGACGAAGGCGATGGACGCGAGCTTCAGCGAGTTGAGCAGCGCCGGCACCACGAAGCTCGCCACCGGCCGGCGGAACGCGTAGGACTCGCCCATGTTCCCGGCGGCGAACCGGCTGATCCAGTGCCAGTACTGCACCGGCACCGGCAGGTTGGTGCCGAGCTGGCGGTCGAGGGCGGCGACCGCGACGGGGCTCGCCAGCGGCCCGAGGATCGCCCGGCCGACATTGCCGGGCAGCAGCTGCGCCCCGGCGAAGACGACCATGCTCAGCAGCAGCAGCGTCACGAGGCCGAGCATCAGCCGCCCCGCGAGCAGGCCGAGCAGCCGCCGCGCCATGCCCTATGCCACCGTGGCGTGCTGCAGGAACACCTGCGACATCCCGGTCACCACCACCCCGCTGACCGTCTTTTTCGTGGCCGCGAGGTAGTTGTAGAAATACGCGAAGATGATCGGCGTCTCGTCGAGCAGCAGCCGCTCGATCCGCCCGGAATATTCGCGCTGGCGCGTGAGGTCGACGGTGGCGATGTAATCGGCCACCAGCTTGTCGTAGGTCTTGTTGTTGAAATGCGCGGCGTTCCACGAACCGCCCGATTCCAGCGGCGCGGTGAGAAACACGTTGGGCACGCCGCGATGGCCGTAATCGGTGATTCCCATGGTGGAATCGAGCCAGTCCGAATTGCCGAACGTTGCCTTTCCGTAATAGGCGGCGCTGGTCTCGATCTTGAGGTTGATCTTCAGCCCGATCTCCGCCGCGGCGTTCTGGATCAGCACGGCATAGTCGGGGATTTCCTGCACCTGCTCGGTGGTCAGCGTCACCTCGGCGCCATGCGCGAGCCCGGCCTCCGCCATCAGGTGCTTCGCCCGCGCGATCTGCCGGTGCCGCTGCGGCACGCTCGTGTTGGTCGAGGGATAGATCGGCGCGAACGGGCTGTCATTGCCGAGGTCGGAAAGCCCGCCGAACAGCGCGTGCACGATGCCCGGCCGGTTCAGCGTCAGCGCCACCGCCTGGCGCACCCGCTTGTCGGTGAAGGGCGGCTTGTCGCAGCGCATGTGCACCTCGCGATGGTTCGAGGAGCGGATGTTGAGGATCTTCACCGAAGGGTCGTGCAGCAGCCCCTGCGCGCCCTGCACCACGATCTGCTGGATCACGTCGACCTGCCCGCCCTGCAGCGCCAGCACCTGCGATTGCTGGTTGCTGTAGAAGCCGAACTCGGTCCGCGCCGGCATCACCTTGCCGCCCCACCAGGCGGGGTTGCGCACGAAGCTGGCGCCGCGCCCCGGCGTGTAGGCGTCGAGCCGGAACGGCCCGGTGCCATCGAAGGTCTTCTCGTAATCCGCGGCGACCGATCCCTTCGGCAGGATGATCGCGTTGTAATTGTCCGAGGAGACGAGATAGGCGAAATTCCCGTTCGGCGCTTCGAGATGGAACGCGACGGTATGATCGTCGACCTTCACCACCCCCTCCGGCTTCAGCACGCCCTTGAAGGTGGAAAGCGCGTTGGAGCCGTTCTTCGGGTCGGCGAGGCGGGCGAGCGAATAGACCACGTCATCCGCCGTCATCGTGCCGCCGCTGTGGAATTTCACCCCCTTGCGCAGCGTGAACGTCCACACCCTGCCATCCCGGCTCGACTTCCACGACGTCGCCAGCATCGGCTCCAGCCGCAGCGTCTTCGGATTGTCGAACAGCAGGAATTCGCCCGCCTGCTGCAACATGCACAGGCTGCCGGTATCCCCGGCGACGACGGGGTTGATCGCGGTCGACGGCGCGGTGATCGAGACGCGGATGGTCGCACCCTCCCCGCCCGCGGCCAGCGCCCGCCCCGGCGCCTCGCCGATCATGCCGCCGAGCAGGGCGGCGGAAATCCCGTAGGCGCTGCCATGCCGCAGCAGCCCCCGGCGGTCGATCCGCCCGGCCAGGAACTCGTCGATCACGTGATTTTGCAGCTCGTCGAGCCCTGAACGCGCCTGCTGGTTCGGCAGTCTGAACTTCATGTCCCCGTTCTCCGTTCCGTTATCCCGCGCGGCGCGCCGCCGCGCGAGGCGCGAAAAACCCTGCCCGCGCCGTTGTTTTTTTCAAATCTCCCTGTCATCGGGCAGTCTGGCGTGAAATATAGTCAAGTTCAATTGATTTTTTGTCATAGGGTCGGCTCTCCCCGACCGTCCGCACTATCGCCGGTTCCGCCGTGACTGCCCACCGTTTATTCCATTACAGTTTCGTTTCAGAAAATCATCCCGCGAAAACACCGATGAGCTTGACGCCCCGCCGCACCCCGCCCACCGTCCCTCGCCGCGGCCCGCGCCGGCCGGTCATGCCCGCGCCCGCCGCCCTGCCGACGAGGATCGTCCCCGC
>NZ_AFPR01000268.1:0-3733 GCF_000219295.1 Acidiphilium sp. PM | reverse complement strand
ACGGATCGCGCCGGCGATGATGTTGACGAGGGTGGACTTGCCGGCGCCGTTATCGCCCACGAGGCCGACGACTTCGCCCGGATGGATGTCGAGGCTGACATCGGTGAGGGCGCGGATATGACCGTAGGACTTGCCGATGCCCGACACCCGCAGCACCGGCGCTTCCGGGTTCGCGGCCGGCGCCGGCGGATGCGGATCGGGCGTGACCGGCAGTTCGGTTGGCATGGAGTGCGTCCCAAACGTTTCCCTGCCGTGACACTAGACTGGCTTGGGAGCATGTCAATCGACCGCGATCCGCACGATGTCGCGACAGCGTCGCGCCCGCGTCCGTTATTCATTCTATCGTGTAGTGAGCTGGCGCGGCTTGCCGGCATCGCCGGTGTGCCACGGCCATGCCGGCAATGCGGAATGGCCCCGAACGATGGACCGGCCGATCTTCTCACGCCCGCGCCGACGCCCCGGCGGGCCATGCCGCCGGGGCGCGTGCGATCGGCCGCTGGCGGTCAGACCGCGAGGCGGAGACGCCCGACGCGCGGGCGCGCGAGGGTTTCGTAGATCTCGAGATAGTTCTCCGCCATCCGCCGCGCGGTGAAGCGGGCCTCGAACGTCGCGCGGATGCGGGACGGGGAGAGCTGGTGCACCCGGTCGAGCGCGGCGACCGCCTCCGCCTCGCTCTCGACGATGAAGCCGGTGACGCCATCCTCGACGATCTCGGGCACCGAGCCGTGCCGCCACGCGATCACCGGCGTGCCGCAGGCCATGGCCTCGATCATCACCAGGCCGAAGGGTTCCGGCCAGTCGATCGGCATCAGCAGCGCGCGGGCACCGGAGAGAAATTCGGATTTTTCTCCCTCGCCGATTTCGCCGATCAGGCAGGCATCGGGGCCCAGCATCGGCTTGATCCCGGTTTCGAAATATTCCTCGTCGACACGGTCTACTTTCGCGGCGAGGCGCAGATCCATGCCGGCGGCACGGGCGATGCGGATCGCGCGGTCGGGCCGCTTTTCGGGGCAGATGCGGCCGAGAAAGGCGACATAGTCGCGCGAACGCTCGCGCGGCGTCAGCAGGTCCTTCGGCAGGCCGTGCTGGACCGTGGCGACGAAATTCGCTTCCGGCAGCGGCTGGCGCTGGGAGTCGGAAATCGAGATCAGGTTCATCACCGGCAGCTCGTCGTAGACGGGGCCGAGTTCGGGCAGGTCGAGCCGGCCGTGCAGCGTGGTGACGAAGGGGGTGCGCTGACGCGCGAACAGCGAGGCCGGCCAGTAATCGTTATGGAAGTGCAACACGTCGAACTCGTGGGCCCGCCGGTAGACCCGTTCCATCAGCATGAAATGCGGCGCGAGCGTATCGCGGATGCCGGGGTCGAGCCGCAGTGCGCGCGGCCACACGGCGTCGAGTTCGGCGGCGGTTACCGAATCCCCGCTCGCGAACAGCGTGACGTCGTGACCCATCGCGACGAGTTCTTCCGTCAGGAAGGAGACGACACGTTCGGTGCCGCCATAGAATTTCGGCGGAACCGCTTCAGTCAGAGGTGCAATCTGGGCGATTTTCATGAGTGCCTGACTCCTCGCTGCTGGATTGTTTTTACGAGCGTTAGCAGGACGCCCCGATGTGGCAGTCATCGGGCGGTATTTGCCCAAATGCTGCCGCATTCGATGCCAAGGTAGGGACTGCCGGGGGCGCCGCCGGCTGGCGCTATTGCCGAAATGCCACATGAAGACAGGAAATTTGGCGGCGCCCCTCGATAAAGACCCGCACCGATGGAGCCCGAGACCATGCCGGATCACAAAAAGGCGATTGCAGAAGCGGAAGGAATCGAAAGCGCACCCCGCCGATCGCCGGCGCCGGAAGCATCGGCGCCGCTTGCCATTCCGCTCTCCGCACCGCCGGCATCGCGTCCGCAGCGCTTTCTGCTGCGGGCGATCCTGCGGCACGCGCCGGGACATGCGACGATCGTGCTTTCCGTCGTCGCCGCGGTCGCCTGTTCTGTGCTGTCGCAATATGCCGTGAAGAACCTGGTCGATGTGCTGACCGCCAATCAGCGCGGCGCGGTCTGGGGGGCTTTCATGCTCCTCGCCGGGCTGATCGCCGCGGACAATCTCGCATGGCGGATCGGCGGGTTCGTCGCGGCGCGCAGTTTCGTGGCGGTGACCGGGGAATTGCGGCGCGCGCTGTTCAACCACACGCTCGGCCATTCGCCCGGCTTCTTCGCCGACCGCCGGCCCGGCATGCTGGCCGGCCGCATCAGCGTCACCGGCAATGCGGTCTTCCGGCTCGAGAACCTGATGGTGTGGAACGTGCTGCCGCCGGCGCTGGCGGTCGTTCTCGCGATCGTGATGATCACCAGCGTCGATCCGGCGATGGGGCTGGCGCTGCTGGGCATCGCGCTGGCGCTGGGGGCGGTGCTGGCCTGGCTGGCGGCGAAGGGGCGGCGGCTGCATCGCGACTATGCCGAGGCCGCGGCCTCGGTGGATGGCGAGCTCGTCGATGTGATCAACAATGTCGCCGTCGTCCGCGCCTTCGGCGCGATGTTCCGCGAGCGGCAGCGCTTCGCCGAGGATGTCGGGCGCGAGATGCGCGCGCGCCGGGCGAGCCTGAACTACCTTGAAGGGCTGCGGAGCTTCCACGCGGTCACCACGGCGCTGCTGACGGCCGGCATGCTCGCCTGGATCATCGACCGCTGGCTCGACCATGCGGCGAGTCCCGGCGACGTCGTGCTGGTGACGACGCTCGGCTTCACCGTCCTGCACGGCACGCGCGATCTCGCGATCGCGCTGGTCGAGATGGTGCAGGACTGGGCGCGGCTGCACGAGGCGCTGGCCTCGCTCCTGATCCCGCACGACATGATGGACGCGGCGGACGCGCGGGCCCTGCCGCAGGCGCGCGGGGCGGTGAGCTTCGCCGATCTCGATTTCGCCTATCCGGACGGGCGGGCGGTGCTGAAGGAGGTGAATCTGACCGTGGCGCCTGGCGAGAAGGTCGGCCTGGTCGGCCGGTCGGGCTCGGGCAAGACGACGCTGCTCGCCCTGTTGCAACGGCAATACGATCCGGCGCGCGGGCGGGTGACGATCGATGGCACCGACATCGCCGCGCTCAGCCGCCAGGGCCTCGCGGAAATCCTGTCGGTCGTCTCGCAGGACGTGCAGCTGTTCCATCGCTCGGTGCGGGAGAATATCCGCTATGGCCGGCCCGATGCCGGCGATGCCGAGGTGGAGGCGGCGGCGCGGGCGGCCAACGCGCATGACTTCATCATGGCCCTGCCGCAGGGGTATGACACGCTGGTCGGCGAGCGGGGGATGAAGCTGTCGGGCGGGCAGCGGCAGCGCCTCGCGATCGCGCGGGCGGTTTTGCGCGACGCGCCGGTGCTGCTGCTCGACGAGGCGACGTCGGCGCTCGATTCCGAAAGCGAGGCGGCGGTGCAGGAGGCGATCGACCGGCTGGCGCGCAACCGGACGGTGATCGCGGTGGCGCACCGGCTGGCGACGCTGCGCGATTTCGACCGCATCGTGGTGATGGCGGAGGGGCGGATCGTCGACGAGGGATCGCCGGCGGCGCTGGCGTCGCGCCCCGGCCCCTATCGCGAGCTGTTGCGCCGGCAGGATACCGCCCGGCTCGGCCGGGCGGCCTGAGCCGGGTCAGCCGTATCTTATTTTGATAACGTAACGAAAATGGCGTGGTGAGGCGGCGCGGGTCAGGCGCCGTTTCGGCGGCGCCGGCTTGCGGGGGGAGAAGG
>NZ_AFPR01000269.1:0-3891 GCF_000219295.1 Acidiphilium sp. PM | reverse complement strand
CCCGTGCTGCACCGCCCCGCCCGTGCCGCCATCGTCGGCCTCGCCTTCGTCCTGTTCGGCGTGCTGCATCTCGCCCTGCCGGTGGTGATCGGCATCGCCACGCCCCTCTCCGTGCTGCTGGCCTGGCGGTTCAGGGCATGATCCTGCTGGTCCTGCTCGGCCTGTTCGCCGGCCTCTCCCTGATCGCGATCGGCGGCGTCGCCAGCACCCTGCCGGCGATGGCCCGCGCCGTCGTCGCCCATCACTGGATGACCGCGCCGCAATTCGCCGCCCTGTTCGGTCTTGCCCAGACCAGCCCGGGGCCGAACATGCTCGTCGTCACGCTGATCGGCCTGCACGTCGCCGGCCTCGCTGGCGCGCTGGTCGCCACGCTGGGGATGATCGGCCCGTCCAGCGTGCTGACGGTGCTGGTCTCCGGCGTGTGGGAGCGGTTCCGCACCGCGCGCTGGCGGCTGCTCCTGCAGGCGGCGATCACGCCGGTCTCCGGCGGGCTGATCCTTGCCGCCGCCTCCGTCGTCGTCCGCGCGGCGGATCGCGGGCCGCCGGCCTGGGCGCTCACGCTCGGTGTCATGCTGGCGGCGCTCCGCTTCCGCCTGCACCCGCTGGCGCTGCTCGCCGTCGCCGCCGCCCTGGGCACGCTGCTGTTTTAGGGCCTCTCGGGAAGGATCGGAGAGTGCTCTACGGCCGCCCCCGGCGCGCCGTTGCCTTGGCCGCGCCCACCGGGTCCCGGCGCGGCGGCACCAGCAGGCCGCGATTGGGCAGCTGCGCGAACCGGCCGATATCCGCCGCCGGCTGGCCGAACAGGTAGCCCTGCACGAAATTGCAGCCGCACTCCCGCACGAAGGCCAGCGCCTCCGGCGTCTCGATCATCTCGGCGATCGTCGAGATCCCCATGCGCCGGCACAGTTCGGTCAGCGCGCTGAGGAAGGCGCGGCCCTTCTGCGCCCGCTGGGCGTGGCGGATCGCCGCGCCGTCGAACTTCACCGCGTCGACCTCCAGCACCGAGAGATAGCGGAACGACGCGGCGCCGGCGCCGAAATCGTCGAGCGTCACGCCGAAGCCGCGCCGCCGCAGCCCCTGGATGAAGCCGTTCGCCGCGTCGAGATCGGCGATCTGCGCACTCTCCGTGATCTCGAACGACAGCCGGCGGCGCAGCCAGATATTCTCCTCCAGCAGCCGGTGCAGCCCCTCGGCATAGGCGGCGCTGTTGATCGACCGGCCGGAAATGTTGACCGCGATGCAGACATGCTCGTCGTTCAGCGGCAGCCTTCCGAGCCAGGACACCGCCTTGCGCGCCATCGCGAGGTCGAATTCCTCGATCAGCCCGGTTTCCTCGGCCAGCAGGATGGTCTCGAAGGGCGAGCCGGTGCCCGCCTCGTCGAACCGGGTCAGCGCCTCGAAGTGATGGATCGCGCCGCTGCGGATATCGACGATCGGCTGGAAGGCGATGCCGAACACCCCGTCATCGATCGCGCGGCGCAGCCGCGTCACGCTGCCCATCGCGTCGCTCAGCCGCTCGCGCAGCCGCTGCCCCGCCTCGTGCAGCGACAGTTCGCTGCCCTCGCCGAACCGGTGCATCGCATAGACCAGCCCGCGGGCGAGGTCGCCCTCGCTCATCCCCTCCGCCTGCATCGGCAGCGTCATCGACTCGATCCGCGGCGGCGGCGCCGTCGGATCGGCGGCATGGATCATCGCCTCGATCTGGTGGATCACCGCGCCGAAGGTCCGTCCCGCCTCGTGCAGCACCGAATAATGCCCCGAATCCAGCCGCATCGCCGTGTCGCCGCCGAGCGAATGGGCGCGCAGCAGGTCGCCGAGCGTCTCGCCGAGCGGCTGGCCGCCCTCCTGCGCGATCCCCGGAATCGCGAACAGCGTCATTTCCGCCCCCTGCGCGCCGGCGGCGGCGAGGCGTTCGGCGAGGCGCGGCACCTCCTCGATCTCTTCCGGCTCGTCCGGCGCGTCCTCCGCCAGCTTGCGCATGGACACGTAGATCGCATCCCGCGCGGTATCCAGCCGGTGCGCCGCGACGCTCACCCGCGCCCCCACGGCGCCGTCCCGCCCGGCGAGGCGGATCGTCCCCGCCAGCACCCGGCGCGTCGGCGTCAGCGACTCGAGCACCGCGGCAATGCGGCCGCGGTCCTGTGCGGCGATCAGGTCGGTGAGGTTCCGGCCGGCCCAGGCCTGCTCGGGCAGTCCTGTCAGCGCCTCGCTCGCGCCGGAGGCGGTCTCGATCCTGAGGCGCGGATCGAGGGTGAGAAGCAGGTCGCCCCAGCAGAACGCCAGCAGCGCGTATCTGTCCCGCTCCAGCCGCAGCGCAGTCGTGGCGGCTTCGGTATTCAGCATCCCGGTTCCAACTCCGCCCAGGCCGTCGCCAGGCGGCGGCATCTCGCCGCACTATCCGGAACTCCGGTTAATCCCGAGTAAATCGAAACAATCCGGAGCGCGTTCCGATCCTCCCGGACCGGACGTAGCGCTCTACCCTGTCGACAGGATCACTAGAGCATCCTTGTCCGACCGGACGATGCCCTATCCCAGCGCCGCGGCCAGCAGGTCGAGCGCGTGGTCCACCGTCGCCCGCCGCACCGCGTCGCGGCCGCCGGGGAAGACGCGCCGCTCGGCCAGCGTCGCGCCGTCCTTCCGGGCGAGGCCGAACCAGACCGTGCCGACCGGCTTCTCCGCCGATCCCCCCCTCCGGCCCGGCGATCCCCGTCACCGCCACCGCGAGATCGGCCCCCGCCCGCGCCCGCGCGCCCTCGGCCATCGCCCGCGCCACCGTCTCGCTCACCGCGCCCTCCCGCGCGATCAGCCCGGGCTCGACGCCGAGCATCGCCACCTTCGCGTCGTTCGCGTAGCTGACGAAGCCGTGGCCGAACACGGCGGACGCGCCGGCGATGTCGGTCAGGGCCGCGGCGATCATCCCGCCGGTGCAGCTCTCCGCCGTCGCGATCGTCCGCCCCGCCTCCCGCGCCCGCCCGATCACGGCTGCCGCCCTCGGGTTCACAGCCCCGTCCCCGGCCAGACGAGGCGCAGCGCCGCCAGCACGATCGCGGCGAAGGCGCCGGCGATCCAGTCATCCGCCATGATCCCCAGCGCGTCGTGCCGCGCGTCGGCCAGGCTGATCGGCCAGGGCTTGCGGATGTCGAAGACGCGGAACAGCAGGAAGGCGAGCAGCACGCCCGAGCCGGTCAGCCAGGGCAGGCCGAGCAGGGCGATCATCTGCCCCGCGACCTCGTCGATCACGATCCAGCCGGGGTCGCGCCCCGCCATGCCGGTCCGCGGAATCGCGATCATCCCCGCCGCGCTGGCGATCACGATCCCGGCGGCGAGCGCGACGGTGCCGTAAGTATAAAGTATGCCGCCGGCGAGCAGCCCGAGCAGCGCGCCCGCGGTGCCCGGCGCGCGGGGCACGAAGCCGATGCCGAGGCCCGAGGCCACCGCCCTTCCCAGCACGTCCGATGCGCTCACCGCGACGCGGTCCACCGCACCACCGGATCGGTCGCCGGCTTCCCTTCCAGCGCGCGATAGATCACGATCCCCTCCGTCACCCGTTCCACATAGTTGCGCGTCTCCCCGAACGGGATCTCCTCGATCCACGTCACGAGATCGACGCCGCCCTGCGCCTTCGGCATGCGCGGGTCGCCATTGGCGGCGATCCATTTCTCGACGTTGCGCGGCCCGCCGTTATAGGCCGCGATCGCGAGCGGCAGGCAATCGCCGAAGCGCTGCAGCAGACGGGCGAAATACGCCGAGCCGAGGGCGACGTTCCGCGCCGGGTCATCGACCAGCGCGCCCGGCGGCAGCGCGAGTCCGGACTGCCGCGCCACCTCCCGCGCCGTCCCCGGCATCAGCTGCATCAGCCCCTCCGCGCCCGAGGGGCTGGTCGCGCGCGGA
>NZ_AFPR01000270.1:0-506 GCF_000219295.1 Acidiphilium sp. PM | reverse complement strand
GGCGACCCAGAAGGGCAGCAGCGCCGCGCCGAGCCCGGCGCGGGCGGCGGCGAGCAGGGCCTCGCTGTCGTTCAGGCGGAGGCGGCCGGTGAGGGGCATGTCGTGCCGGTGTCCGTCCGGATCGGTCAGCAGCCAGCGGTCGTGCGGCTGCAGCGCGAAAAGGAGGTGCGGCAGGCGGGCGAGATCGTCCGGCGTGGCGACCGGGCCGTGCCGGGCGAGCAGGGCGGGGGCGGTGCAGAGGACCCGGCGGTGCGGCGCGAGCTTGCGGGCGATCAGCCGGCTTTCCTCCAGCGCGCCGATGCGGATGGCGAGATCGGTGCCGGAGTCGATGATGTCGACCACCGAATCGCTCAGGGTGAGGTCGATGCGGATGTCCGGCCAGGCGGCGGCGAAGCCGGGCAGGAAGGGCATGACGTGCAGCCGGCCGAAGGCGGAGGGGACGTTGAGGCGCAGCAGGCCCTGCGGCCGGGCGTTGAGATCGGCGGCGACGGCGCGCGCCTCGTCGA
>NZ_AFPR01000271.1:0-13014 GCF_000219295.1 Acidiphilium sp. PM | reverse complement strand
TCTGCCGGCATGTCACCGCGGTGAACGAGGCGGAAGCCGCCCTGCTCCGCGCCGCCGGCCTGCCGGGCGTCGCCGTGCTCGGCACCATCCGCGCGCCCGATCCCACGCCGCGCCCCTTCGCCGCGCGCGCCGGCCTGCTCTTCGTCGCCAGCATCCACCGCGAGGACAGCCCGAATCTCGACAGCCTGCGCTGGTATCGCGACGAAATCCTGCCCGCCCTGCGGCGGATCATGGACGAGCCGCCGACCCTCAGCTTCGTCGGCTACACCGCGCCGGATCTCGACCTCGCCGAATTCCGCGGCATCCCGGGCATCGAGCTGCGCGGCACGGTGGCCGAGCTGCGCCCCGCCTATGACGAGCACCGCCTGTTCATCGCCCCCACCCGCTTCGCCGCCGGAACACCCTACAAGGTGTATGAAACCGCCTCGTTCGGCCTGCCCTGCGTGGCAACGCCACTGCTCTGCCGCCAGCTCGGCTGGACCCCGGGCAAGGACATCGCCACCCCGGCCACCGCCGACGCCGCCGCCTTCGCCGCCGAGATCGCCTCGCTCTACCGCGACGAAACCCGCTGGACCGCGCTGCGCGATTCCGCCCTGCGCCGCCTCGCCGCGGAAAACGGCCGGGGCCCCTTCGAAGCCACGGTCCGCCGGATCCTCGACGCCATCAGCGCCTGACCGTTTTTGCGCCCGCCCGCGCGCCAGACCAGACACCCGCTCCAGCGCGCCTCAGACCGTATTTCTGCTCCGCCATCCGGTCGGCGGAGCAAAAATCCGGCTCACGCCGTCCGGTCGCCGCCCGCGCCGATCGCCGCCTGCGCCGCCGCCAGCCGCGCCACCGGCACCCGATACGGGCTGCACGACACGTAATCGAGCCCGATCTCCTCGCAGAACGCGATCGAGGCCGGATCGCCGCCATGCTCGCCGCAGATCCCGAGCTTGAGCCCGCCCTTGGTGCCCCGCCCGCGCTCGGCGGCGATGCGGATCATCCCGCCGACACCCTCGATGTCGAGCGAGACGAACGGGTCCTTCGGCAGGATTCCGCTCTCGACATATTTCGGCAGGAACTTGCCGGCATCGTCGCGCGACAGGCCGAACACCGTCTGCGTCAGGTCGTTGGTGCCGAAGGAGAAGAAATCGGCCGACTGCGCGATCGTGTCCGCCGTCAGCGCCGCGCGCGGCAGCTCGATCATCGTGCCGATGCTGTAGTCCAGCACCCGCCCCGCCTCGTCGAACACCGCGCTGGCCACGCGCTCCACCTGCCCGCGGGTGATGTCCAGCTCGCGCTTCATCCCCACCAGCGGAATCATGATCTCCGGCACCGGCGCCTTGCCGGTCTCGGTCTCCACCTCCAGCGCCGCCTCGAAGATCGCCCGCGCCTGCATCTCGTAGATTTCCGGGAACGAAATGCCGAGGCGGCAGCCGCGATGACCGAGCATCGGGTTCGCCTCCGACAGCTCGGCCGCGCGCTGGCGCATCGCCTCGACGCCCATGCCGAGCGCCGCCGCCACTTCCTCCAGCTCCGCCTCGCCATGCGGCAGGAATTCGTGCAGCGGCGGGTCGAGCAGGCGGATCGTCACCGGCAGCCCCGCCATGATGCGGAACAGCGCCACGAAATCCTGCCGCTGATACGGCAGCAGCTTCGCCAGCGCCGCCCGCCGTCCGGCCTCGTCATGCGCCATGATCATCTGCCGCACCGCGCCGATCCGCTCGGGGTCGAAGAACATGTGCTCGGTGCGCGACAGGCCGATCCCCTCGGCGCCGAACTTGCGCGCCGTCTCGGCATCCAGCGGCGTCTCCGCGTTCGCCCGCACCCGCAGCCGGCGCACCGCGTCGGCCCAGCCCATCAGCTTGGCGAAATCGCCCGACAGCTGCGGCTCGATCATCGGCACGAAGCCGGTGAAGATCTCGCCCGTCGCCCCGTCCAGCGTGATCGTGTCGCCCGCGCGCACGACCACCCCGCCGGCGGCGAGCGTCTTCGCACCGTAATCGACGTGAATGCCGCCCGCACCCGCAACGCAGGGCCGCCCCATCCCGCGCGCGACCACCGCCGCGTGGCTGGTCATCCCGCCCCGCGTGGTCAGGATGCCGCGCGCCGCGTGCATCCCGTGAATATCCTCCGGGCTGGTCTCGATCCGCACCAGGATCACCGCCTCGCCCTTCTGCGCCCGCATCTCCGCCTCGTCGGCCGAGAACACCACGATGCCCGACGCCGCCCCCGGCGAGGCCGGCAGCCCGCGCGCCAGCAGCGTCTTCTTCGCCTTCGGATCGAGCGTCGGATGCAGCAGCTGGTCGAGCGATTGCGGGTTCACCCGCGTCACCGCCTCGCGCTGGTCGATCAGCCCCGACTCCGCCATCTCCACCGCGATCCGCACGCTGGCCGGCGCGGTCCGCTTGCCGTTGCGCGTCTGCAACATGTACAGCTTCTGCCGCTGGATGGTGAATTCGATGTCCTGCATGTCGCGGTAATGCCGCTCCAGCGTCTCGCGCACCCGCACCAGCTCGGCATAGGCCTGCGGCATCGCCTCCTCCAGGCTGATCTCGCCCGGCTTCGCATAGGATTTCGACAGCGGCCGCGGCGTGCGGATGCCCGCCACCACGTCCTCGCCCTGCGCGTTCGGCAGATATTCGCCGTAGAACTCGTTCGCCCCGGTCGAGGGGTCGCGGGTGAAGCACACCCCGGTCGCGCAATCCTCGCCCATGTTGCCGAACACCATCGCCTGCACGTTCACCGCCGTGCCCCAGTCGGCCGGGATCTCGTGCAGCCGCCGATAGGTGATCGCCCGCTGGTTCATCCACGAGCCGAACACCGCCCCCACCGCGCCCCAGAGCTGGTCGTGCGGGTCCTGCGGGAACGGATGGCCGGTCTCGGCCTGCACCACGTCCTTGTAGGCCTCGACCACGCGGTGCCAGTCCTGCGCCGAAAGCTGGGTGTCCTCGGTCGCCCCCTCATCGAGCTTCACGTTCTCGATGATCTCCTCGAACCGGTGATGCGCCACACCCAGCACCACCGAGCCGTACATCTGGATGAACCGCCGGTACGAATCCCAGGCGAAGCGCGCATCGCCCGCCCCCTCGGCCAGGCCCTGCACCGTCACGTCGTTGAGCCCGAGATTGAGCACGGTATCCATCATCCCCGGCATCGACACCCGCGCGCCCGAACGCACCGACACCAGCAGCGGGTTGTGCTTGTCGCCGAAGCGCCGCCCCACCTCGCTCTCGATCTTCGCCAGCGCCGCGTCCACCTGCTCGCGCAACCCTTCCGGATAGGCGCGGTCATTGTCGTAGAACGCGGTGCACACCTCGGTGGTGATGGTGAAACCCGGCGGCACCGGCAGGCCGATGCTCGCCATCTCGGCCAGGTTCGCCCCCTTGCCGCCAAGCAGGTTGCGCATTGCCGCCGAACCGTCGCTGGCGCCGGGACCGAAGCTGTAGACGTATTTGCTCATCGGGGCATTACCCTTCCAGTTTCGAGAAATCGGCGACGCGATGCATCACGTCGCGCAGGCGGGCCAGCAATCGCAAACGATTGCGGCGTAATTCTGCTCCCGTCGCGTTCACGGTCACATGATCGAAAAACGCGTCGACCGGCGCGCGCAGCGCCGCGAAACCCCGCATCGCGCCGGCGAAATCCTCGTCTTCCAGCCGGCGCCGCGCTTCGAGATCCACCGCCTCCAGCGCATCCGCGAGCGCGATCTCCGCCGCCTCGGCCAGCAACCCGGGATCGATCGTGCCCTCGTGCGGCCCGTCCTTCGCATCCTCGATCCTGAGGATGTTTGTACTCCGCCGATACGCCGCGAGCAGGTTCGCCCCGTCCTCGCTGGCGAGGAACGCCCCCAGCGCCTCGGTCCGCGCGATCAGCCGGGTCAGGTCGTCATCCCGCGCCGTATCCAGAACGGCGTTCAGCACGTCGAACCGCTTGCCCTCGCCGCGCAGCTTCACCCGCAGCCGCTCGATGAGGAAGTCGAACACCTCCGCGCCCACCAGCGGCATCAGGTTCAGCCTGAGCCCGTTCTCCAGCACGATGCGGATCACCCCGAGCGCCGCCCGCCGCAGCGCGAACGGATCGCCCGACCCGGTCGGCGTCTCGCCGATGCGGAAGAACTCCCGCAGCGTGTCGATCTTGTCCGCCAGCGCCACGGCGGCGGAAACAACCCCCGAAGGCACCTCGTCCGACGGGCCTTTCGGCTGGTAATGCGTGCGGATCGCCCCGGCGATCGCGTCGCCCTCGCCCGACGCCTCGGCGTAATACCCGCCCATGATGCCCTGAAGCTCGGGGAACTCGCCGACCATCCCGCTCACGAGATCCGCCTTGCACAGCCGCCCGGCCCGCGCCGCCGCATCCGCCGCCGCCGCATCCGCGCCCAGCGCCAGCGCGATCTCCCGCGCCAGCGCCTCGATCCGCCCGGCCCGCGCATGCTGGGTGCCGAGCTTCGCGTGGAACGTCACCGCGTCGAGCTTCGGCAGCCACGACTCCAGCGTCTGCTTCCGGTCCTGCGCCCAGAAATGCTCCGCATCCGCGAGCCTTGCCCGCAGCACCCGCTCATTGCCGGCGATGATCGCCGCCCCGCCATCATTCGCCGCGATATTGGCGACGAAGGCGAAATAGGGCGCCGGGTTCCCCGCCGCGTCGCGCGTCGCGAAATAGCGCTGGTTCACCTTCATCGACAGTTCGCGCACCTCCGGCGGCAGCGCCATCTGCCCCGGATCGATCGCCCCGATCAGGCAGACCGGCCACTCCACCAGCCCCGCGACCTCGTCCAGCAGCCCCGCATCCCCGGCAACGCTCAGCCCCTTTGCTCCGGCCGCCGCGCGCAGCCCCTCCGCGATCATTTTTCTCCGCTCATCGGCATCGACGATCGCGCGCCGCGCCCGCAGCTCCGCCTGCCATTGCGCGGCGGAGGTCACCCGGAACGCGCCCGACGCGAGAAACCGATGCCCCTCGCTCTGATCCCCGCTCGCCACCGGCCCGAGCGTGAACGGAATCACCGCGCCATCGAGCAGGCACACCACCCGCCGCAACGGCCGCACCCAGGTGAACGCCCCGCTCTGCCCCCAGCGCATCGATTTCGGCCAGCCGAACCCGGCCAGCGCCTGCGCGAATTCACCCGCGATCAGCTCGCCCGCCGGCCGCGACGGCAGGTTCCGCCGGAGCAGGAAATACCCGTCCTCCTCGACCAGCTCTTCCCGCGCCGCACCGTTCTTGCGCAGGAACCCCTCCAGCGCCTGCGGCGGTGCCGAGAGCTTCGGCCCCCGCACTTCGCTCGCCGATTCCGGCACCTCGGCGTCGATCGTCGCCACGACGGCAATCCGCCGCGCGGCGCCGAAGGCCTTTATATCGCGCGGCGACAGCGGCGCGAGCTGCGCGCCCACCAGCTTCGCGAGCTGCTCGGCCGCCGCTTCCTGCATCCGCGCCGGAATTTCCTCGGAGAAAAGCTCCAGAAAGAACTCAGCCATTCTTCTGCGCCTCCGCCTCGGCCCGCTCGCCGGCGACCCAGACCTCCGCGCACGCCTTCGCCAGCGCCCGCACCCGGCCGATATACGCGGCGCGCTCGGTCACCGAAATCACCCCCCGCGCATCCAGCAGGTTGAACAGATGGCTCGCCTTGATGCACTGGTCATAGGCCGGCTGCGCCAGCCCCCGTCCCACCAGCGCCCCGCATTCCTGCTCCGCATCCCCGAAATGCCGCATCAGCATTTCGGTATCGGCGAATTCGAAATTATGCGCCGAATAGTCTTTCTCCGCCCGGAGAAAAACATCGCCATAGCTCAGCGCGTGCGGCCCCTCGGCGTCGTTGAAGCGGAGCGAGAACACGTTCTCCACCCCCTGCACATACATCGCCAGCCGCTCCAGCCCGTAGGTCATCTCGAAGCTCGGCACATCCACCGCGATCCCGCCGACCTGCTGGAAATAGGTGAACTGCCCCACCTCCATCCCGTCGCACCAGATCTCCCAGCCGAGCCCCCAGGCGCCCAGCGTCGGGCTTTCCCAGTCATCCTCGACGAAGCGGAAATCGTGCCGCAGCGGATCGAGGCCGATCTCCCGGTAGCTCGCCAGCAGCAGCTCCTGCGCGTCCGCCGGCGAGGGCTTCATGATCACCTGGTACTGATAATAATGCTGCAATCGGTTCGGATTCTCGCCATACCGCCCGTCCGAGGGCCGGCGCGAGGGCTGCACATAGGCCGCCGCCCACGGCTTCGGCCCGAGCGAGCGCAGCGTGGTCGCCGGATGGAAGGTTCCGGCCCCCATTTCCATGTCGTAGGGCTGCAGGATCACGCAGCCCTGGCGGGCCCAGAACCGGTGCAGCGCGAGAATGATATCCTGAAAGCTCAGGGCGTGTTTCTGGTCTTGCATGGGTCCGTGATATGGAGCCGGTGATTTCGCGGGCGTTTTCGCGATGCACCATTACGAGGCAAGGGGCATGAGGGCAAGATTCGGACGGGCCGACCTGATCGGAATCGCGGTGGTGATCGCGCTCGCCGCCGCCGCCGCCGGCTTCCGCATGGCGACGATCGAGCCCCGCGCCTATGTCGGCCTCTGCGCCGCCGCCCACGCCCCGCTCGTCTGCGCCCCGCGCCACGCCGTGCTCTGGCTGCAATACGAGCGGCTGTTCGGCTTTCCCGCCCTGCTGCTCGGCCTGCTCGCCTTCGCCTTCGCCAGCCGCGCGCTCGGCATCGCCGGCCTCGCCCTCGGCATCGTCGCCGTCATCAATTACAACGGCACCGAAGGCATCGTCGGCGCCGCCCTCGCCTTGTGGGGCTGGCTCGAAGCCGCGATGCCCGCCGCTTTCGACCGGGGAGAAGGACAACGCCATGCGCGCGAATAGCCACACCATGCTCGATTTCGACCTCGGCGAGGAGATCGACGCCCTGCGCGATTCGGTCCGCCGCTTCGCCGCGGCCGAAATCGCCCCCCGCGCCGCCGCGATCGACCGCGACAACGATTTCCCGCACGATCTCTGGTCGAAGATGGGCGACATCGGCCTGCTCGGCATCACCGTGCCCGAGCAATATGGCGGGGCCGGCCTGGGCTATCTCGCCCATTGCGTGGCGATGGAGGAAATCTCCCGCGCCTCGGCCTCGGTCGGCCTGTCCTACGGCGCGCATTCCAATCTCTGCGTCAACCAGATCCGCCTCAACGGCACCGAGGCCCAGCGCGAGCGCTACCTGCCGGACCTCGTCTCCGGCCGCAAGGTCGGCGCGCTGGCGATGTCCGAGCCCAATGCCGGGTCGGACGTCGTCTCGATGCGCCTGCGCGCCGAGAAGCGCGGCAATTCCTACGTGCTGAACGGATCGAAAATGTGGATCACCAACGGCCCCGAGGCCGACACGCTGGTGGTCTACGCGAAGACCGACCCCGAGTCCGGCCCGCGCGGCATCACCGCCTTCCTCGTCGAGAAGACCATGCCCGGCTTCTCCTGCGCCCAGAAGCTCGACAAGCTCGGCATGCGCGGCTCCAACACCGGCGAGCTGGTCTTCGAGGATTGCGTCGTCCCCGAATCGAACGTGCTCGGCGGGGTCGGCCGCGGCGTCAACGTGCTGATGAGCGGGCTCGACTACGAGCGCGCCGTCCTCGCCGCCGGCCCCCTCGGCATCATGCAATCGGCGCTCGACATCGTGATCCCCTATGTCCACGAGCGCGAGCAGTTCGGCCAGAAGATCGGCGAGTTCCAGCTCATCCAGGGCAAGCTCGCCGACATGTACGTGACGATGAGCGCCGCCCGCGCCTATGTCTACGCGGTGGCCAAGGCGTGCGACCGTGGCCGGACCACCCGCAAGGACGCCGCCGGCGCCATCCTCTACGCCGCCGAGAAGGCGACCTGGATGGCGCTGGAGGCGATCCAGTGCCTCGGCGGCAACGGCTACATCAACGACTACGCCACCGGCCGCCTGCTGCGCGATGCGAAACTCTACGAGATCGGCGCCGGCACCTCGGAAATCCGCCGGATGCTGATCGGCCGCGAACTCTTCCGCGAAACCGCCTGACCCGCGGCCCGCGCCAGGGGGGATTTGACGCCGGCGAAAAACTGCGGCACCGGAAGCGGCCATGCGCCATTTCCTGGATTTCGAGAAGCCGGTCGCCGAGCTGGAAGCCAAGATCGAGGAGCTGCGCCGGATGACCGATCCGGGCGAGCTCAACATCGCCGAAGAGGTCACCCTCCTGTCCGACAAGGCGGAGCGGCAGTTGCGCACCCTCTACGGCAGGCTCTCGCCCTGGCAGAAGACCCAGGTCGCCCGCCATCCCGAGCGGCCCAAGGCGCGCGACGTCATCGCCGGGCTGATCACCGAATTCACCCCGCTGGCCGGCGACCGCGGCTTCGGCGAGGATGCCGCCATCGTCGCCGGACCCGGCCGCTTCAAGGGCGAGCCGGTCATGGTCATCGCCATCGAGAAGGGCTGGGACCTCGAATCGCGGCTGAAGCACAATTTCGGCTCGCCCCGGCCGGAGGGCTACCGCAAGGCGCGCCGCCTGATCGAGATGGCCGGCCGCTTCGGCCTGCCCGTCCTCTCCTTCGTCGACACCTCCGGCGCCTATCCCGGCGTCGATGCCGAGGCGCGCGGCCAGGCCGAGGCGATCGCCCGCGGCATCGATGCCTGCCTCGCCGCCCCGGTCCCCTTCATCGCGACCATCATCGGCGAGGGCGGCTCCGGCGGCGCCATCGCCATCGCCGCCGCCGATACCGTGCTGATGTTCGAGCACGCGATCTATTCCGTCATCTCGCCCGAGGGCTGCGCCGCCATCCTGTGGGAAGACCGCGCCAACGCCGCCCAGGCCGCCGAGGCGATGAAGATCACCGCCCAGGACCTCAAGCGCCTCGGCATCATCGACCGCATCGTGCCCGAGCCGCTCGGCGGCGCCCATCGCGACCCCCAGGCCGCGATCACCGCCCTCGGCGCCGCGATCGCCGAAACCCTGCCCGGCCTCGCCGCCCTCGCGCCCGAGGCCCTGCGCGCGAAACGCCGCGAGAAATTCCTCGCCATCGGCCAGACCCTGCCGGTCTGACCGACTCGTTTCCCGGTCAGGCCCTGCCGGCCTGACAGACTTGTGTCCCGGTCAGGCCCTGCCGGCCTGACCGTGTGCTTGCGTTCAGCCCGGCAGATGCTTCGCGATATAGGGCGGCAGCACGAAGCTCGCCGCGTGCATCTCCGGCGACCAGTATTCCGTGGTCCCGAGAATCCCCGCCGCTTCCGCCCGCGCGCGGATCGTCGCCGCCGGCAGACGGGTGAGTTCCGGGTCCTTGCCGGCCCAGCCCAGCGTCATGAACCCGCCGACATAGGTCGGCACCGCGGCGACATAGGCGGTCACGTGCGGAAAGAATTTCCGCCGCCGCGCCGAGGTCTCGCGCAGCTCGTCCGCCTGCATGAACGGCACGCCGCACTGGTTCACCACCAGCCCCCGCGCGGTCAGGATGCGCGCGCAATTGGCATAGAAATCATCGGTGAACAGCACCTCGCCCACCCCGATCGGATCGGTCGAATCGACGATGATGACGTCGAAACTCGCATCCGGCGCCTTCTTCACATAGTCGATCCCGTCGCCGACGATCACCTCCGCGCGCGGATCGTCCCAGGCCTCGCCCGCGATCTTCGGCAGGAACTCCTTCGCCAGCCGGATCACCTCGCCGTCGATCTCGACCATCACCGCCCGCTCGACGCCCTTGTGCATCAGCACCCGCCGCAGCACGCCGCCATCGCCGGCGCCGATGATCAGCACCGATCGCGCCGCCCCATGCGCCAGCAGCGGCACATGCGTCAGCATCTCCTGGTAGACGAACTCGTCGCCCTCGGTGATCTGCACGATGCCGTCCAGCATCATCACCCGTCCGTGGAACTCGCTCTCGAAGATCGCGATGTCCTGGAAGTCGCTCTTCGTCCGCGCCAGTTCGCGCGTCACCCCGAAGCGCTGGCCCCAGAACGGATACAGCGTCTCGTTCACCCACATGTCGGTCATGTCTTCGCTCCATGCGAAAACACCGCCCTGCCGGGGGCAAGGCGGTGTGTCGTCGTCAACGGTTTCGCCTCAGGCGGTGACGCCGCGGCGCTGTTCGCCCACCTGCACGTCGCTCGGCGAGAACGCCGCGCGCAGGAACGGAATCGCCTTGTAGGGATCGCACACGCCGCACATGAAGATGTCGATCGCGGCGTAGTTGCGCTCCGGCCAGGTGTGGATCGAGATATGGCTCTCCGCCAGCACCACCACGCCGGACACGCCGCCATTCGGCGTGAAATGGTGGAAATGGCTGTGCAGGATCGTCGCCCCCGCGGCGAGCGCGCCCTCGCGCAGCGTCGCGTCGATCAGCTCGGGACTGTCGAGCTTCTCGGCCCCCCACAAATCCACGAGCAGATGCGTCCCGGCGAATTTCACGCCGTCACGCTCGACGAAATAATCCTTCGGCACGGCGACCTCATCGGTCGCGTCCTGAGCAACAGTCTGGTTTTCGCTCGGAATTTCCGAGACCATCCCCAGTCGGGCAAGTGCGTTCATCGCGAACCCCCTCAACCAGTGACAGCCTGTAGAACGCGGCACCGCGCCGCGCCCCCCGGGGCCAAGAGCGCGCGATATGCGGAAAAACCTCTGGACTTGCAAGGGGTTTTTCAAGGTTCTTCGATGAAATTTTACCCCCCCTGCGCAGGGGGGCAATGCGCGCCGGTTATGACGCCGCGCCGGCTCGGAGCGAAAACACCTCCGCGCCGATCAGCGCGAGGTCCTGCGGGCGCGACAGCCGGTGCTCCCCGTCCTTGACCAGCGTCACCCGCACATCCTCGCCCGTTACCGCCTCGGCGATCCGCAGCGCGGTCCGCCACGGCACCTCGGCGTCGCGCTGCCCCTGGATCAGCCGCACCGGCGCATCGATCGGAATCGGCCCGCCGAGCACGAGGTTCCGCCGCCCATCCTCCAGCAACGCCGCGGTCACCGGCGTCGGCGCGCCATAGGGATTGGGCAGGTGCAAGATGCCATCCCGCGCCAGCGCCGCCCGCGCCGCGTCATCGAAGGCGGGCTCCATCAGCTCGGCGGTGAAATCGGGTGCCGCGGCGATGCCGACGAACCCCGCCAGCCGCGCCCCGAGGCGCCGCGCCAGCAGCAGCCCGATCCACCCTCCCATCGACGATCCGACCAGCACGAGCTTTTGCTCCGGCACCATGGCGGCGATCACCTCTGCGGCATCGTCGGCCCAGCGCCCGATCGTCCCCTCCTCGAACCGCCCGCCCGACTGCCCGTGCCCGGAATAGTCGAGCCGCAGCATCGCCCGCCCGCGCGCCGCGCATTCGTCGCGCAGGAACAGCGCCTTGGTCCCCTGCATGTCCGAGGCGAAGCCGGGCAGGAACACCACCACGGGCCCCGCGCCGCGCAGAAGGGCACAGGCGAGGCTGGTCCCGTTCGCCCCGATCCGCGCCACGCTCTCGTCCATCCGGCCCTCCCCTTCGCTGCCCGCGCATGGTATCGGCGCGGCGCACGAAAGGTCCGCCATGCGCCATCCCTCGGATTATGCGATTCTACAGGTTCTGCCGCGTCTGGAAACCGGGGGCGTGGAGCAGGTGGTGGTCGAGCTGACCGAGGCCGTCGCCCGCACCGGCGCCCGCGCCTTCGTCGCCAGCCAACCGGGCCGCCTGGTCCGCGCGGTCGAGCGCGCCGGCGGACGGCATGTCGGGATCGACCTCGAATCCCGCAACCCGCTGAAGATCCTCGCCGCCGCGCGCCGCCTCGCCCGGCTGATCCGCGCCGAGCGGATCTCCCTCGTCCACGCCCATTCCCGCGCCCCGGCCATCGCCGCCCGCCTCGCCGCCCGCCGCTGCGGCGTGCCCTTCGTCACCACCTATCACGGCGCCTATGGCCAGCGCGGCCCGCTCAAGGCGCGCTACAACGCGGTGATGGCCTCGGGCGACCGGGTGATCGCGATCTCCGGCTTCATCGCCGATCTCGTCCGCGCCCGCCACGGCGTCGGGGCGGACCGCCTGCGCATCGTCCCCGGCGGGGTGGACTGCGCGAAATTCGACCCCGACGCCGTGGGCGGCCGGCGGATGGAGGCCCTCGCCCGCGCCTGGCCCCTGCCCGACGGCGCGCCGGTGATCATGCTCCCCGCCCGGCTCACAGGCTGGAAGGGCCAGCGCGTCGCCATCGAGGCGCTCGCCCGCATGCGCCACCGCGACCCGATCCTCCTCCTCGTCGGCGCCGCCCAGGGGCGCGAGGCCTACCGCCGCTCCCTGGTCGAGACGATCCGCCGGCTCGATCTCGTCCCCCGCGTCGTCTTCGCCGGCGACTGCGCGGACATGCCCGCCGCCTACAAGCTGGCGGACATCGTGGTGAACGCCTCGACCGACCCCGAAGCCTTCGGCCGCACCATCGTCGAGGCCCAGGCGATGCGGCGGATCGCCATCGCCACCGATCACGGCGCCGCCCGCGAAACCATCCGCCACGGCGAAACCGGCTGGCGCACCAAACCCGGCGACGCCGCCGACCTCGCCGCCGCCCTCGACGCCGCGCTCGACCTGCCGCCCGAATCCCGCCTCGCGATGGGCGAGGCCGCCCGCGCCTATGTCGCCGAATTCTACTCGATCGCGGCGATGCAGAACGGCAATCTCGCCGTCTACGACGAGCTGCTGGGATGACATCGACGCCGCGCATCCTCGTCATCCGCCACGGCGCGCTGGGCGACATCGTCCTCAGCTTCCCCGCCTTCGCCGCCATCCGCGCCGCCCATCCCGCCGCCGAGATTTCGCTCCTGACCACGAAACCCTTCGCCGCCTGGCTCGAAGCCGCCCCCTGGTTCGACCGCGTGATGATCGACCCGAAGCCCGGCCCGCTCGACCTCGCCGGCCTGCGCCGCCTGCGCCGCGCCCTCGGCGGCTTCGCGATGGTCTACGACCTGCAGACCTCCGGCCGCTCCAGCCGCTATTTCCGCCTCGCCGGACGCCCGCCCTGGTCCGGCATCGCCTCCGGCTGCGCCTTCCCCCACGCCGATCCCGCGCGCGACCGCACCCACACCCGCGAACGGATCGAAGGCCAGCTCGAAGCCGC
>NZ_AFPR01000272.1:0-4938 GCF_000219295.1 Acidiphilium sp. PM | reverse complement strand
GTCGCCGGGGTGGTGCTCACGGAGACGGTGTCGGTGCCGGGAAGGCTGAGCCGGATGACGGTGTTCGACGCCGATCCCGCCGCGGTGCGGGCGCCGGTGCTGATCGTCGCCAACCGGGACGACCGCTGCCCGGTCGCGCCGCCCGGACAGGCGCCGGTGGTCGCGCGGGCGCTGGGCGGCGCATCGTCGGTGACGGTGCGGATGGTCGCGGGCGGGGCGGCGGGAGACCGGCCTTGCGGCTCGCTCGGCCCGCACGGGTATTTCGGGATCGAGGGGCGGGTCGAGACGGCGATCGCCGGGTGGATCGGGACGCTGGGCCTCGAAAAAGAAAAAGGCGGCGCCTGAGCACCGCCAAGTTCAGGGAGGAAACGTCCTGGGATTTTTCTAGCACGGACGCGGGACGCGCGGATTGTTTTTGTTGCAGTGCAGCATTGCCGCGGCAGGCGTCCGGCGTGGTTCGGAGGGCGCTCAGAGCTCGCGGGCGAGGGCGGCGCGGGCGGCGGCGGCGGCGTTGATGCAGTCCGGGCTGGCCGCGAGATCGCCGGGATTGGCGGCGCAGGCGGCGATGGCGGCCTGGCGGGCGGCGGCGTGGCGGGCGAACCAGGGGACGTCGTGCGTCGCCGCCGCATGGGCCGCCGGGGCGGCGAGGGCGAGGAGGAGCGAAAACAGGATCTTGCGCGTCATGGTCTTGGTCCTTGCGTGGTGGCCTGCCCCCGATGTGCGCCCGCGCGCGCCGGCGCGGTAGGCACGGGGGCGGCAAAAGACCCTTGCCGGGACGGCACGGATGCGCGCATCCGGCGGGCTGGGATCAGGAAGATTCGGGGGCGATGCGGCGGGCGCGCAGGCGGCGGATGCGGCGGGCATCGGCGTCGAGGATCAGGAACTCGATGCCGGCGGGGTGGGAGATGATCTCGCCGCGGGTGGGCACGCGGCCGGCGAGGGTGAAGACGAGGCCGCCCACCGTGTCGAGATCGGCTTCCTTTTCCTCCTCGGTCAGGAAGTCGCCGAACCGGGTGGTGAAGTCCTCGACCGGGAGGCGGGCGTTGAGATCGACCGCGCCGTCGTCACGGTCGATCATCAGCGGGCCCTCGATCTCGTCGTGCTCGTCGTCGATGTCGCCGACGATGGTCTCGACGAGGTCCTCGATGGTGACGAGGCCGTCGACGCCGCCATATTCGTCGATGACGAGGGCGAGATGGGTGCGGCGCTGGCGCATCTGCAGCAGCAGGTCGAGGACGGGGATCTGCGGGGCGACCATCAGCGGGCGGCGGAGGATGGCGCGCAGCGAGAACGCCTCGGGGCGGCCGGTGTAGCCGACCACGTCCTTGATGTGGACCATGCCGAGAATGTCGTCGAGATGCTCGCCGAAAACGGGCATGCGGGAATGGCCCTCGCGGCGGATCTGGTCGATCGCCTGGTCCAGCGTGACGTCGGCGCGCATGGCGACGATGTCGGCGCGGGGGATCATCACGTCGTCGGCGGTGATGCCGCGCAGGCGGAGGACGTTGGCGATCAGCGCGCGTTCCTGGCGGTCGAGCCCGGTGCCGCCCTCCTCGCCGCCGGCTTCCGCGGCGGCTTCCTCCATCAGCTCGCCGATCTGCTGGCGCAGGTCGGGCTGCTCGCGCATCTTGCTGAGCAGGCGGGAGAACCAGCTGCCGCTCACGACGCGTATTTCCACGGGTTGGGGACGCCGAGGCGGTGCAGCAGGCGGGCTTCGAGGCGCTCCATGCGGCGGGCCTCGCCGGCTTCGTGGTGGTCCTCGCCGGCGAGGTGGAGGGCGCCGTGGACGACGAGATGGGCGAGGTGGTGCGCCGGGCGGCGGCGGGCGGCGCGGGCCTCGCGCAGGACGACGCCGAGGGCGAGGATGATCTCCGGCGGCATCTCGTAGGTGAGGACGTTGGTGGGCTTGTTGCGGCCGCGGTCGCGCGCGTTCAGCGCCTTCACCGTGCGGTTGTCGGCCAGGATGACCGGGCAGGCGGCGCCGGCGGCATCGAGCGCGCGGGCGACCACGCGCTCGGCATCCGGCACGAAACGGCGCCAGCGGGGCTCGGCGATGTGGATCAGCCCCCGCAGCGCGGCGCCGCGGGGGAGGCTACTTGGAGGCTCGCTCACAGGTCCCGCGCGCGCTCGCGCTGCGCCTCCGAGCGGTGGTCGTAGGCCTCGACGATGCGGGCGACCAGCGGGTGGCGCACCACGTCGCCGGCATTGAAGCGGGTGACGCCGATGCCGGAGACGCCTTCCAGCGTCTCCAGCGCGTCGGCCAGGCCCGAGCGGCTGTGGGGCGGCAGGTCGATCTGCGAGAGGTCGCCGGTGATGACCATGCGGGTGCCCTCGCCCATGCGGGTGAGGAACATCTTCATCTGCGCCGGGGTGGTGTTCTGCGCCTCGTCGAGGATGACGAAGGCATGCGCGAGGGTGCGGCCGCGCATGAAGGCGAGCGGGGCGATCTCGATCTCGCCGGCGGCCATGCGGCGGGCCATGACCTCGCCGGGCATCATGTCCTGCAGCGCGTCGTAGAGCGGGCGGAGATAGGGGTCGACCTTCTCCTTCATGTCGCCGGGCAGGAAGCCGAGGCGCTCGCCGGCCTCGACCGCGGGGCGGGAGAGGACGATGCGGTCGACCCGTCCGGAGGTGAGCATGGCGACGGCCTGGGCGACGGCGAGATAGGTCTTGCCGGTGCCGGCGGGGCCGATGGCGAAGACCATCTCGTGGCGGGAAAGCTCCTCGATATAGGCGGCCTGGCCGGGGCTGCGCGGGCCGACCACGCCCTTGCGGGTGCGGATCGCCGGCAGGTCGGACAGCGGCAGGCGGGGCTCGGCGGCGGGATCGACCAGGCGGGCGGCGGCATCCACCTCGGCGCCGGAGATCTGCTCGCCGCGGGCGAGACGGTCGTAGAGCGCCGAAAGCGCGGTTTCGGCGGCGGCGACCTGGTCGGGCTCGCCCGAGATCGACACCCGGTTGCCGCGGCAGGCGAGCCGGACATGCAGGCGCTTTTCGAGGCGGGCGAGGTTGCGGTCGTGATCGCCGAGCAGGATGGAGAGCAACCCGTTGTCGTTGAAGGTGAGGGTGCGGGACAGCCGGGGGGGCTGGGATGTGACGATCTGGCTCAAGCGGCGATCTGCTCCTGTGTGAGACTGGCCATGAGAGAATTGGGGTTGGACTGCACGATTTTCACCGTCCGCAGGGTGCCGGGCGGTATGTCGGCATTGTCGACGACGACGGGCTGCAGGTAGGGCGAGCGGCCGGCGGACTGGCCGGGATGGCGGCCGGGGCCGGTGAAGAGGACCTCGAAGCTGCGGCCGACCTGGGCGCGGTTGAAGGCGTGCTGCTGGTCGCGCAGCACGGCCTGGAGCTCCTGCAGGCGGGCATCCTTCACCGCCTCGTCGATCTGGTCGGCGGCGTCGGCGGCGGGGGTGCCGGGGCGGCGGGAGTATTTGAAGCTGTAGGCCAGGGCGAAGCCGGTCTCGCGGACGAGCCGCATCGTCGCGGCGAAATCGGCGTCGGTCTCGCCGGGGAAGCCGACGATGAAATCGGACGAGAGCGCGATGTCGGGCCGGGCCGCGCGCAGCTCGCCGGCGATGCGGCGGAACAGGTCGGCGCCGTGGCGGCGGTTCATGCGGGCGAGGATCGCATCCGAGCCGGACTGCACGGGCAGGTGCAGGAAGGGCATGAGCTTCGGATTGTCGCGATGCGCGGCGATCAGCGCGGCATCCATGTCGCGCGGGTGGGAGGTGGTGTAGCGCAGCCGGGCGAGGCCATCGATGTCGGCGAGTTCGGCGAGCAGGCGGGCGAGGTTCCAGGTGGCGCCGTCCGGCGCCTCGCCGTGCCAGGCGTTGACGTTCTGGCCGAGCAGGGCGATCTCGCGCGCCCCGCCGGCGACGAGGCGGCGGGCCTCGGCGAGGATGGCGGCGGCCGGGCGGCTGGCCTCGGCGCCGCGCGTGTAGGGGACGACGCAGAAGGTGCAGAACTTGTCGCAGCCTTCCTGGATGGCGAGGAAGGCGATCGGGCCCTGGCTGGCCTGGTCCTCGGGCAGGAGGTCGAATTTCTGCGCGGCGGGGAAGTCGGTGTCGATCACGGCGCGGCGCTTCGCCTCGATCTCGGCGATCAGCTCGGGCAGGCGGTGATAGGCCTGCGAGCCGACCACGAGATCGACATGCGGGGCGCGGGCGAGGATTTCCGCGCCCTCGGCCTGGGCGACGCAGCCGGCGACGGCGATCATCATCGCGCCGCCGCGGGACTCCTTGAGCGCGCGCAGGCGGCCGAGCTCGGAGAACAGTTTTTCCGAGGCGCGCTCGCGGATGTGGCAGGTGTTGAGGATCACCATGTCCGCATCCTGGGTGGCGACCTGCCGGTAGCCGAGCGGGCGCAGGACGTCCGCCATGCGTCCACTGTCGTAGACGTTCATCTGGCAGCCCCAGGTGGTGATGTGCAGCGTGCGGCGTGAGGCGGTCTCGGTCATTCCAGTTCATCCGGGCAAGGGTTTGCCCAGTGGATGTGCCGGGACGCCGGACGGGTCAAGCGCGGAAGAATGAGATTGCTCCCGATTCCATGATCGTAACTATCGCAGATCGTGGGGCGGCGCTGTCAAGCGGATTCCGGTTATGCTTTCGTGAAGGGGCCGGGATAGCGGCCCTGGCGGATCGCGGCGGCGCGGGCGGCGATCTGGCGTTCGAGGGTCGCGGTCAGCGCCTTGCGGCCGCCGTCGAGCTCGATCGGGTCGTCGAGCACGATGGTGGCGCGCCAGTCGTGCCGGCCGAGCTCGGCGTAGTGCGAGGCGATGTCCATGTCGCCGTACCAGGCGATGCGGGGGCGGTTGCGGCGGCAGACGGGCAGCGAATCCATCCGGTCGTAGACGATGGTGACGGGCTGGATCAGCGGCGGCGGGTCGGTCTCGGCGAGGGCGAGGAAGCTGGAGCGGAAGGGCAGCACCCGCGCGCC
>NZ_AFPR01000273.1:0-5566 GCF_000219295.1 Acidiphilium sp. PM | reverse complement strand
GGCCCGATGCCGGCGCGCAGGCGAACCTGATCAGCATCGCCATCGTCGTGCTCGGCGGCACCGGCATTTTCGGCGGCACCGGATCGGTGATCGGCACGGCGATGGCGACCGTCGTCATCGCCATCGTTGATTACGGCCTGAGCTACAACGACTTCAACCCGATCTATCAGGCCGGCGTGATCGGGACGATCCTGATCGCGGTCATCCTGATCGAAACCCCGTTCGTCGCCTGGCGCGCCCGCCGCCCCCGCGCCTGAACGCGAGACGCAGCGCCCGATGGAACAGATCGCCTTCCGCATGCAGCTCGACCCCGCGCAGGCGGCGGAATACGAGCGCCGCCACGACGAGATCTGGCCCGAACTCGTCGCCGCGCTGAAGGATGCCGGGATCAGCGATTACAGCATCTTCCTCGACCCGTCGGACGGCTCGCTCTTCGCCGTGCTGCGCCGCCGCCCCGGCCATGCGATGGACGCGCTGCCCGAACAGGCGGTGATGCGACGCTGGTAGCAGGCGATGGCCGACATCATGCGGACCAACCCGGACGCCTCTCCCACCGCATCGCCGCTGCGCCGCGTCTTCCACCTGCCCTGAAGCCGGCAGCCGACCCGGAGCGCGTTAAGCGTTTCTTCAGACATTCGGCTTAGAACCAGCCGAGGCCGACCAGCGGCAGCGGAAGCCATGTTAGTATTATTTATCAAATTCAAAGCACTATGCGGCGACCGGCGCGGCAATATCGCGATCATCACCGCGCTTGTATCCCTGACCCTGATCTTCATCCTCGGCATGGGGATCGATTACGGCCTCGCGATCGACCGCAAGTCGCAGATGGAATCCTATGCCGACGCCGCGGCCCTCGCCGCCGTCACCCCCGCGATGGTCGCCGCCGGCCAATCCTCCGCCATCACGACGGCCCAGAACGTCTTCAACGCGCAGGCCCTCACGATGACCGGCGTGACCTACAACGCCAACGACGTCACCGTGTCGATCGCCACCAGCGGCGACAAGCGCACCGCGACGGTGCAATACCAGGCCCAGTCGCAAGCCATGCTGCCGGATGTGATGGGGTTCGGTTCCATCAAGATCGGCGGCCAGGCTACGGCGACGACGACGATCGCCCCGAACATCGACTTCTATCTCCTGCTCGACGACTCCCCCTCGATGGCGATCGCCGCCACCCAGAGCGGCATCAACACGATGGTCGCCAACACGACGGCGCAGGGCGGTTGCGCCTTCGGCTGCCATGAAGAGAATCCGTCCGCCGATAACCTCCAAAACCCCTACGGCGAGGACAATTACGCCCTCGCCCGCAGCCTCGGCGTGACCTTGCGGATCGACATGCTCCGCCAGGCCACGCAGGACCTGATGACGACGGCGCAGACGACCGAAACCCAGAAGGGCACCACCTACCGGATGGCGATCTACACGTTCGACATCGGGCTGAACACGATCGGCAACCTCACCTCCGACCTTTCCCAGGCCCAGACCGAGGCGGGCAACATCCAGCTGCTGGAAGTCTACTCCAACAACTGGCTGACCCAGAACGACTACAATGACGACGAGGACACCAATTACGACACCGCCCTGAACGGCATCAACGCGATCATGCCCAACCCGGGGAACGGCACCGGTGCCGCCGGCGACACGCCGCAGGAAGTGCTCTTCTTCGTGACGGACGGCGTCGAGGACGAGGACGTGAACGGCAACCGCCAGCAATCCGTCCTCAACACCGACCTCTGCACCGCCATCAAGAGCCGGGGAATCAGGATCGCGGTCCTCTACACCGAGTACCTGCCGCTGCCGACCAACAGCTGGTACAACACCTACATCGCGCCGTTCCAGAACAGCATCGCGCCAACCCTTCAGCAATGCGCCTCGCCCGGCCTCTATTTCGAGGTGAAATCCGGCGGCGACATTTCGGCCGCGATGTCCGCGCTGTTCGAGACGGCCGTGCAATCCTCCTATCTATCGAGTTAGCGGAGCGATATCGTGCTCCGAAAGACGAGACGCGCCCCGAAGACCGGAAGATTCAAGCTGCCGGCCCGGCTCAGAACCCTGCTCGGCGATGGCCGGGCGGTCGCCGCCGTCGAATTCGCGCTCGTCGCAGCTCCCTATTTCGCCTTGCTGTTCGCCATCATCGAGGCCGGGCTGATCTTCTTCACCCAGGAAGTGCTGCAGAACGCGACAAACGACACGGCACGCCTGATCATGACCGGGCAGGCGCAGTCATCCGGCATGACCGCGCAGCAATTCCTTCAGGACGTCTGCACCGACGGTGTGCCCCTGATCACCTGCGCCAATCTCAACGTCAACGTACAGACCTTCCCGTCCTTCAACGCCATCACGCAGGTCAATCCGCTGACAAGCGGCAACTTCAATACGTCATCGCTGAGTTACAGCCTTGGCGGCCCCGGGGACATCGTGATGGTTCAGGTCTTCTACCAGCTGCCGGTCATGGCCAGCCTGCTGAATTTCAGCTTCGCGACGATGAACGGCAACTATCGCCTGCTGCAGGCAACAGCGGTGTTCCGAAATGAACCCTACTGACGGCAAGAGCGGCGCATGCACATGCACATGCACATGGGCACGACGCATCCTGCGCCGTCTCGCCGCCGCGTCCCAACGCCGCCGCGCGGGTGTGGCGGCGGTCGAGTTCGCCCTCGTTCTGCCCGTGCTCCTGCTGTTCTTCTTCGCGACGACCGAGCTGGAACAGGCGGTGATCGTCAACCAGCTCGTCTCGCAAACAGGTTCGACCATCACCAACATCGTCTCGCAATACACCAGCATCAGCGCGAGCACCCAGCTTCCGGACATCTTCTCCGCCGCGTCGCAAATCCTCGCCCCCTACCCCGCATCGCCAGCCCAGATCGTCGTCAGCTGCATCTCGATCGACGATGATGGCGATGCCAGGGTCGCCTGGAGCGAGGCCTCGAACGCCACTGCGCTGCAACAGGGTCAGGTCGTCACCGTCCCGACCTCACTCGACGTGCCGAATACCAGCGTCATCCTCGGACAGGTCGATTACGCGTTCGAGCCGACGCTCGATTTTCTCAAGCTCGGCCCGTTCCATCTCCAGTCCTCCGTCTACATGCTGCCCCGCAATTCCTCGACGATCAGCTTGGTGCCGTAAACGACGCAGGGTCATCGCCTTCGGCGGGCAGATCCCGCAACTCATCAGGCCGTTCCCGGCTTCCGAAACGCCACCGGCGGCAACCGCGCTGGCATGGCACGGTCACGGCCGGAATGCGTGCCGCAGGCGGGGACGACCCGCGGCACCCAGACCCACTCAGGACAGGTGATGCACCTCCTGCAGGCCATAGACGGGTGTTGGAATGCCGACCTGCCGCGCTTTCAGCTGGAGGGCGAGATACAGCGAGTAATGGCGTGACTGGTGGAGATTGCCGCCGTGGAACCAGAGGTTTTGCTGCTGCGTCGGCTTCCACATGTTGCGCTGCTCGCCTTCCCAGGGGCCGGGGTCCTTCGGCGTGTCGGAACCGAGGCCCCAGACCTTGCCGACCTTGTCGGCGACCTCCTGGCTGATCAGATCGGCGGCCCAGCCGTTCATCGATCCGTAGCCCGTGGCGTAGACGATGAGATCGGCCGGGAGTTCCTCGCCATCCGCCATCCTCACGCCGGTTTCGGTGATCTCGTCGACCCCGACGCCGCTCTTGAGCTTGATGCTGCCGTCGATGATCAGGTCACAGGCGCCGACATCGATATAATAGCCCGAGCCGCGGCGGAGATATTTCATGAACAGGCCTGAATCGTCCGCGCCGAAATCGAGCATGAAGCCGGCCTTTTCGAGGGCGGCATAGAAATCGGCGTCCTTTTCGCGGATCGCGTCATAAACCGGGATCTGGAACTCGTGCATGATCCGGTAGGGCAGCGATGCGAAGATCATGTCCGCCTTGCGGGTGGTCACGCCATTGGCGACCGCCCTCTCGGAATAGAGCTCGCCGAGGCCGATCTCCATCAGCGAATCCGAGCGGACGATATGCGTGCTGGAGCGCTGGACCATGGTGACGTCCGCACCATGCTCCCAGAGGGCGGCGCAGATGTCGTGCGCCGAGTTGTTGGCGCCGATGACCACGACCTTCTTGCCCGCATAGGCATCGGGCCCCGGGTGCCGGGAGCTGTGGTGCTGCTCGCCGCGGAAGCGGTCCATGCCCTTGAACTGCGGGATGTTCGGCTTGCCCGACATGCCGGTGGCGAGGACGAGTTGGGTCGGACGGAGCTCGATCTCCTCGCCATCGCGATCGACGACGACACGCCAGGTGCCGCTCGCTTCATCGAAGGCGGCGCTCTTCGCGGTGGTTCTGGTCCAGTAATTGATCTCCATGACCTTGGTGTACATTTCCAGCCAGTCGCCGATCTTGTCCTTCGGCGCGAAGACCGGCCAGTTGGCGGGGAAATCGATATAGGGCAGGTGGTCGTACCAGACCGGATCATGCAGGCAGAGCGACTTGTAGCGCTTGCGCCACTGGTCGCCCGGCCGGTCGTGCCTGTCGATCACGATGGCGGGCACGCCGAGCTGGCGCAGCCGCGCGCCAAGCGCGATGCCGCCCTGCCCGCCGCCGACGACGAGGACATAAGGCTGGGTTTCGTAGCCGAGCGTGCGGGCTTCCTCCTCGCGCCTTTCCTGCCAGCTCTGCCGGCCGCGGCGGACGCCGTGCTCGGCGCCCATGGGCCGGCGGATGCCCTTGGGCTCCTCGTGGCCCTTGAGTTCGGCGAGGGTGGTGAGCAGCGTCCAGGCCTTGCCGTCCTGCAGGCGGAGCAGCCCCTCCCCGCGGCCGATCTTCGTCTCGAAGGCGAGCCAGGCCTCGATGACGCCGTTGGACTCGGTCGGCGGCTCGGCGAGCGCGAAGCTGACCGGACGGACATTGTCGAGGGTCGCCGCCAGCAGGTCGCGCACGCCGTCGGGCGTTTCGACGGTCCTGATGTTCCAGGTGAAGGCGATCAGGTCGCGCCAGAAGCTGACCGGCGCAAAGAGCCGGGCGGCGGCTTCGGCGTCACCGGCGTTCAATGCCCGGTTGAAACTGTCGAGCCACGCCTCGACCGCCTTCTGCGGCGCGCTGGCGGTGATGGGCTTGTCGATCGTCATGTCGTTCATGGGTTGCGTTTCCCTCGCTGTTGTGGCGCCGCGTCAGGCGGCGAGATCGATGAGAATCTTGATGTGCCTGCCGGATGGATCGAGCAGCGCCTCGAACCCTTCGGCAACGGCATCGTCGAGCCGGATGCGGGCGGTGACGATCTTCGAGGCGGGCAGGACGCCGCTCGCGATCATGCGGATCACGCGCGGCCAGTAATGGGTCGGGTAGGCCCAGGCGCCCCGCAGGTCGACATCCTTGAACGTGACCTGGAACCAGTCGAGCGGATTGTCGTGCGGGTGAAGCCCGGTCTGGACCACCACGCCCTGCTTGCGCACCGCATCGAGGCAGGCTTTCAGCGCGTGCTCGTTCCCGACCCATTCGAGGGCAACGTCGCAGCCCGCCCCGCCCTCGGTCGCGGCACGGACGCGGGAGCCGACATCGTCGCGCTGCGGGTTGAGGGCGACGATGTCGGGAAGGAT
>NZ_AFPR01000274.1:0-2124 GCF_000219295.1 Acidiphilium sp. PM | reverse complement strand
GTGAGCTTCGAGGTCGCGCGCGGCGAGGTGTTCGTCGTGCTCGGCGGCTCGGGTTGCGGCAAGTCAACGCTGTTCAAGCAGATGATCGGGCTGCTCCGCCCCACCGAGGGGCGGATCACCGTTGCCGGGCATGACACGGTGGCCGAGGTCGAGGCGGTCCGCCGCGAGATCGGGGTGATGTTCCAGTCCGGTGCGCTGTTCGGCTCGATGACCCTGCTGGAGAACGTGATGCTCCCGCTCACCGTTTTCACCGACCTGCCTTCCGCCGCCCGCGCCGAGATCGCGCGGGTGAAGCTCGCGCTGGTCGGCCTCGCGGAAGCGGCGAACCGGCTGCCGGCGGAGATTTCCGGCGGCATGGCCAAGCGCGCCGCGATCGCCCGCGCGCTGGCGCTCGACCCGCCGATCCTGTTTCTTGACGAGCCTTCCGCCGGGCTCGACCCGATAACGGGCGCCGGGCTCGACCGGCTGATCCTCGACCTGCGCGCCGCCCTCGGCTGCACCTTCGTCGTGATCACCCACGAGCTCGCCTCGATCTTCGCGATCGCCGACCGCTGCCTGATGCTAGATCGCGAGGCGCGCGGCATGATCGCGCTCGGCGTGCCGCGCGAGCTCAAGGCCGCGGCCACGCATCCGCGCGTGCGCGCGTTTTTCAACCGCGAGGAGGATCCCGCATGAGCCGGATCACGGGAGGGCGCTGATGGAACCCAGAGGCGCCGCACTGCGCACCGGGCTGTTCGTGATCGGCGCCATCGTCGTGCTGGTCGGGCTCGTCTTCCTGCTGTCGGGCAACATGTTCCGGCCGGGCGCGGTCTATGAATCCTATTTCCGCGAATCGGTGCAGGGGCTCGATGTCGGCTCGGCGGTGAAGTTCCGCGGGGTGACGATCGGCAAGGTGAGCGAGATCGGCCTCGTCGCGGCGGACTATCCGCCACCCGACCCGAAGAACCTGAACGAGAAGGTCTATCACCAGGTCGTGGTCCAGTACCGGATCGACCCGCGCAAGCTCGGGCGCGATGCCGACATCCTCGAAGCGATCCAGCACGGGCTGCGCGTGCAGGTCGCGCCGCAGGGAATCACCGGCCTCGCCTATCTCGAACTCAGCTTCGTCAACCCGCAGAACAACCCGCCGCAGTCCGTGCCCTGGACGCCGCATCATCTCGTCATCCCCTCGGTGCCGAGCACGCTGACCGAGGTGCAGGACGCGGTGCAGGGCTTCCTCAACAACATGCGGCACGTGAAGCTCGGCCGGACGATCGACACGCTGACCTCGATGATCGACACCGTGAACCGCGAACTGACCACCGGCAGCGCTCACGAGGCGCTGGCCAATGTCAACGGGCTGCTGGTCGAGCTCAAGCACCAGGTCAGGCAGGCCGACCTGCCGGCGACGACCCGCTCGATGCGCACCCTGGCCGACGGCACGCAGACCCGCGAGATCCTGCAGCAGCTCGAAACCACGAGTGCGGCACTCGCGAAGGCGAGTGCGGCGATGCCGGCGCTGATCGCCCAGTCGGAGGCGACGATCCGCCACGCCAACGAGGCGACGGCGATGGTCGAGCGGCAGATGCTGCCGATCCTGCAATCGCTGAAGCAGGCCTCGGCCAATCTCGAAGACCTGTCCGACACGCTGAAACGCAATCCCGCCGCCGCGCTGCGCGGCAGGGAACCGCCGAGAGAGACGCCATGACCCCGATCTCCCGCCGCCTCGCCCTCGCCGCCCCGCTGGCCCTTGCCGGCTGCGGCACGGTGCTGTCGGAACAGCCCTACCGCCCGCGCACCGACTGGCCGCTCGCCCCGGCGCCGGATCTCCACCCGGCATCCCGCCCCTCACGCAAGGTGGTGAAGGTTCATGGCCTCGATGCCGGCCCGGCGCTGACCGATCGCGGGCTGATCACGCTCGAAGCCAATGGGAGCATCCATCGCGGCTATTACAACCGCTGGGCCACAGCGCCGGCGGATGCGGCGACCGCGGCGCTGATGACCTGGCTGCAGGCCTCGGGCGATTTCGCCGCGGTGGTGGGGGATGGATCGTCGGTGACCTCGGATCTGACGGTCGGCGGCACGCTCGACACGCTGCTCGCGGCACCCGCGCGGGGCGAGGCGCGGGCGGCGCTGACCCTGGTG
>NZ_AFPR01000275.1:0-1351 GCF_000219295.1 Acidiphilium sp. PM | reverse complement strand
CCGACGGCAAGGCCGCGCCATTCCCCCCGCGCCACGAGCACGACCGGCCCGAGCAGGCCGGCCTGGGGCTTCAGCGAGATCAGGCCGAACAGCCCGCCCGCCACGTCCGGCCGGCGGGAGACCGCCATCAGCGCCGCGATGAAGGCGCTGCCGGCGATCGGGCCGAACTCGCCGATCGAAATGCCGGTGAGCGAGGCGGCGCTCAGCAGCCCGGCGGCGATCACCGGCCACGGCGCGCCGGCGCGGCGCAGCAGGGGAATGCAGGGCAGCGAGATCAGCAATGTCCACGCCAGGAGCCCGGCGGCGGGGCCGAAGGGCAGGAGCGGCAGCGTCGTCAGCAGGGACGGAGGCGGGTAGAAATACTGCATGTAGGATGGCAGGCCCGGGCCGAATTGCGCGGTGGACCAGGTGGCGAACCAGGCGGGGTCGTAGATCCGCGCCGCCTCGGCGGTGGCGGCAATGTGCCCGGCCGGCCAGAAGGCGAAGAAATCGCTGTGCAGATGCCGCGCGGTGACGGGCGCGCCATGGGCGAGGCTATCGGCGATGACCGCCGCGAGATGGAAGACGGGGCGGAACAGGTTGAGCCAGGTCACCGCCGCGAGGCCGAGCACGAACCAGGGCACGACCGTCCACCGGTCGATCACCGGGCGGAAGCTGCCATGAGTCCTGTCTGGTTCCACGCCCGGTTCCTTGCTCCGCTGCTTGTCAACCCCGCGCGCGGGGCGGATAAGCGAGACATGCCCGAAACTGGTTTCCATAACGCTAAGAGGGAGCGGGAATGCACGCCATCGGCCTGATGAGCGGCACCTCGCTCGATGGGGTCGATGCGGCGGTGATCGAGACCGATGGCGAGCGGGTGTTCGGCACCGGGCGATCCGCCACGCTGTTCTACGAGGACGGACTGCGCGCCCGGCTGCGCGCCCTGCTCGATGCAGCACCCGGGCTCGCGCCCGACGATCCTGAACTGCGCAGCCTCGACTGGCTGCTGGCGGACCGGCATGCCGAGGCGGTGGCGATGGTGGCAAGCCGGGCCGATGTGGTGGGGTTTCACGGCCAGACCATCCTGCACGACCCGGATCGGCGGCGGACCTGGCAGATCGGCGATGCGGCGCATCTCGCGCACAAGACGCGGCTGCCCGTGGTGCATGATTTCCGCAGCGCCGATGTCGCCGCCGGCGGGCAGGGCGCGCCGCTGGCGCCGCTGTTCCACGCCGCCCTCGCCGAGGCGCTGGAGAAGCCGCTGCTGGTGGTCAATATCGGCGGGGTCGCCAACATCACCTGGCTCGGCCCGACGGGCGAGGTGCTCGCCTGCGACACCGGCCCCGGCAACGGCCCGCTGGATGACTGGGTG
>NZ_AFPR01000276.1:0-9625 GCF_000219295.1 Acidiphilium sp. PM | reverse complement strand
GCCAGACCCCGCGGCGCACCGTGGCCGCGGCGCTCGCGCTGCTGGACCAGGGCGGGTTGCGGCTCGCCGGCGCCGCGCTTACGCGGGTCGACGGTCCGCGCCACGCGAGATCGGGCTTCCCCGACTCGGAACTCTATCATCCGCGCTATGGCGGCTATTTCCGTCTCTGAGGTCGCCGTGCGCGCAAGGCGCCGCCCGGTGCCTGGCGCCGACGCCATGATGATTGGTGTCGCGGCGGCACTGATCCTGTGGCCCGCCCTCGTGAACGGATACCCGCTCATCTTTTCGGATACCGGGACCTACATCTCGCAGATGATGGAGCGGCATCTCGGCTGGGATCGGCCGCCCTTCTACAGTCTGCTCGTCCTTGCAGCCGGGCTTGGGCGCTCGCTCTGGCCCGTGATCGCCGGGCAGGGGCTGCTTGCCGCGGTCCTGATCCGGGCGACGCATCGGCTGCTGAGCCCCGATGCGGGGACGCTCGACAGCGCGCTGCTGCTGGTGATTCTGGCTGCCGGGTCTTCGCTGAGCTGGACCGCGGCGCAGGTGATGCCGGACATCTTCACGCCGTTGATGGTGCTGGCCTTCGCGATCCTGATTCTTGCGCCGCAAGGGGCGGCAGGCCTCATCGTCCCGGCCATGGTGATCGGTCTGGCGATTCTCGTGCATCTGAGCAACATGCCGATCTATGCGGGACTCTGCCTTTGCGTGCTGCCGCTGCGCGCGTTGCGGCAGCGGGTCCGCTGGCGGTTTCTGCTGCTGCCGTTCCTGCTCGGCATCGCCGGGCTGACCGCCGTGAACGCGATTGCGCGCGGCCGCATTTCGCCCTCGCCCTATGGCGGGACATTTCTGCTCGCACGCCTGATCGAGAACGGTCCCGCGCGGACGACACTCGCGCATGACTGTCCGAAGGCGGGTTGGGCACTTTGCGCCTATCGTGGCGATCTGCCGCGCACGGCCGATGGGTTCCTCTGGCGGGCGGATAGCCCGCTCTACCGCGCGGGAGGGCCGCGCCGGCTGATCGACCAGACCGATGCGATCGTGCGCCGGACCATCGTCGAGCATCCGGCCGCCGTCCTAAGCGCGGCGATACGGGATTTCGGCCTGCAACTCGTGATCTTTTCGCCGGGCAGTGGCCTGCGTCCCTGGTATGCGACGGCGTGGCAGACGATCCGCCGCGATCTGCCGCAGACGGCGTACGCGGCCTATCTCGCCAGCCGGCAGGCGCGCGGGCGGATGGCGGTGCCGCCCCTGCTTGCGGCATTCGTGCAGGCGCTCGCGGTCGGCGGGATGGGGCTGACCTGTGGCTTCGCGCTCTACGCGGCGGCGGCGCGGCGTCTCAGGCCCGAAGCGGCGTCACTCGGGCTGTTCTGCTGGATCGTCGTCCTGGCGCTCGCGGGTAATGCCGCGGTCACGGGCGCGCTATCGGGCCCGCATGCGCGGTACCAGAGTCGAATGGTGTGGCTGACGGTTCTGGCCGGATGGCTGGTGCTGCGCCAGATTCAGGCCGGATGCCGGTCGCGCCCGACCAGCAACACGACATAAAGTCGGAGGCGCCCGAAGCCGAGGCGGCGGCGCCAGTCGATCATGTGGGTCAGGCGGTGGCGCATGCCGAAATGCAGCTCGATCGCCCGAAGCTGCGCGTCGGAAAAACTCGCCGCAAGGTCGTGCGGCAGCGCATCGAGGAACCGGCCGAGCGGGGCCGAGCGTTCTGGTGCCGGCATGGCCGCATCACTCGGTCATCCGGTCGAGCACGGGAACGGAGCGCAACACCGCCCGCTTCAGCACCACAGGGCCGAGCAGGCCGGCGCTCATCAGCACCGCGGCGAAGGGGAGGAAATGCGTGCCGTTCCAGCCCGTGGCGAGCAGCAGCAGGCCTTTGGCGAGGCCGATGAAGATCGTGTTGAACAGGTAGATCATCAGGGAATACCGTCCGAGCGTTGCCAGTGTCCGGGCGGAGGATAGGCACGGAAATCTTACCAGGGCGTGAAGTGCGGGCATCGCCGTGAGGCCGAGCGTGACCAGGCGCAGATTGAACGGCAGCACGTTGCCGTCGAGCGCGACGAAGGCGAAGCCGGTCACGAAGGCAGCGATCAGCGGCCAGCGCCAGCGGTCGATCCAGCCGGTCCAGCGGTCGCCGAGGGCTCCTGCCGCGAGGCCGGCGCCGAAGAACAGCGCGTAGCGGCCTGTCTCGGCCAGGTAGAGATGCCAGGGCAGGGGGATGAACTGGAACGCGGCGAAGATGCAGATCACCGGCCAGAGGCGGCCGCGGCAGGCGGCGAGAAGCAGCGGCGTTGCCACACTGAGCAGGAAGAGCACCGCGAGGTACCACAGCGAGTAGGCCGGGCTGGCGAGCGGATGCCAGATCGTGTCCGCCAGTCCGCCGAGCAGGCCCTGCGGGGGGTTGTCAACATGGATGAAACGGGCGGCGGCGAGTTTTCCGGCGGTGATCGTGAATGCCATGACGGCGAAGGGGATCAGCAGGCGCCGCGCCCGCGCGCGGATCAGCCCCGGCCATCCCGCCGGCGGCGTTCCGGCATGGCCGGACAGCCAGGTGACGAGCCCGCTGAGGTAGAAGAAGAACGGCATGTGGAAGCCATAGACCGCCCGGCGCAGCGCCGGATACCAGAGCACATGCGCCGGGTCTTGCCGGGCGACGATATGGCCGAAGACGACCAGCGAGATGGCGAGACCCTTGGCGCGGTCGATATCCGCCCGTCGGTTCACGGCAGGGCTGGATGCACGATATGCCCCTCGCCCAGCGCGCCGCGCAGGAAACCGCGGGCGTAGGCTGCCTTGCAGCGCAGACCGATCTGGCCGGTGCTCGCCGGCGGCCAGAGGCCGAACGGGGCGAGCAGCAGCGCGTGCAGCGCGAGGCGCGCGGCCCGCGCGAGGCGTGGCTCGCCGAGGGCGCCCAGCATCACCGCCTCGGATACGCCGGACCAGTATTGCCGGCGGACCAGCCAGGCGGGGTTGAGGCGCGAGCGGTCGATCTCGTGATGCACCACGAGGTCCGGCGTGAAGCGCACCTTCAGCCCGCCCCGGCGGAGACGGCGGATGATGTAGGTTTCCTCGTTCGAGATCATCAGCCCGGCGCGCCGGCCGAGACAGGTGGGAAACCCGCCGAAACGGGCGAGAACATCGCGCCGGAAGGCGATGTTGGCGCCATAGGGATCGATGTCGGCGACCCCCGGCTCGCTCGGCCGCACCTGGTCGATGATGGTCAGCACGGCGCGCAGCGAGGGCGGCCACCAACATGGCAACTGAGCCTGCCATTGCGGCAGGATCGGGCCGCCGGTCGCGGCCAGTTCCGGGTCCGCCGCGACGGTGCGCAGCAGCACGGCGCACCAGTCCCGGGCAGGGGTGGCGTCGTCATCGAGATAGGCGATCCACCTGCCCCGCGCGGCCGCGAGGGCGGCGTTGCGCGCCTCGCTCAGTCCGGGTGCGGGCAACCGGACATGCGTGGCGCCGTGGCGGGCGGCGGCGGCGCGGATCAGCTCTGCCTCGCGCGGTGCCGAACCGGAGTCGATGACGAGCGTCTCGACCCCCTCGGGCGCGGGTGAAAGCGCCGCGAGGCAGCGTTCGGTCTCGCGGCCGCGGTTATGGGTGCAGATCGCAACGCTGAGGCGTATCGGGTCTATGGCGGCGTCTTGCATGAGTGCCCCTGTTTTTTGCACGACACACAATTAAAGGTTGTGTATACCTGAGCGCAAATGACCGCTGATTGCAATTGATTTGATAGATTTTCCGGCCCTCCTGCGGTGCATTCTTTTTGCATTGCCCGCGCTTGTCGCGGCCGGGGGGGCCGCGCGGGGGGATTCGCTGGGCAGTTTCCTGCCGATGGCGATCCCGGGTTTCGGCGTCGCGCCGGGGGTTTCTGCGCGCTCCCGCCTGCATTCGGGCGATTTTCCGGTCCCCCTTGCGCCGCTCGCGAGCGCCGGACTTAGGGTGTTTCCCCGTCTCGCGGTCGATGCCGGGCTCGATACTGCGCCCGGCGCCGGCCAGGGGATCACGGCGATGGGCATGGTGCGGCCGGAAGTGCGGCTGGCCGACCCCGAACTGGGCCTTGCCGGATTCGCGAATGCCGAGCTGGACCGCTATGCCCGCGATCCCGCCGCCAATGCCAACCGGGTGACGGCGGCGCTCGGCCTCGCCCTGCCGTTCGGGCCGGACCGGATCACGCTCGGTGCCGCCCATGTCAACACAGCGCAGACGGCGCTGGGACTCGCCGCCAATGGCGGGGCGGCGCCGCTCGACGTGACGACGGATGCCGGCCGGATCGGCCTGAGGCTCGGCTTCGGCGCCTTCGACGCCACGGCGCGGGTCCGGTTCGGACGCGACCGTGTGGCCGCCGGCGGCGCGGGGCCGGCCGGCTTCGGCAGCCGCAGCATCACGCGCGGGCAAGTCGCGCTGGAAACGGCGGATGGCGCGCCACTGCGGGAACTTCTCCTGCTGCGGGCCGGCACGACCCGGTATGCAGGGGCGCTGCCTGGCAGCGGCTTTGCCGACAGTTCGAGCCTTGCCGTGCTGGCCGGCGGGGTGACCGGCGCGCGGGCGCTGTGGCGCCTGCGCGTGGTCGGCGGCGCCGAGCGGATCCGCTATGCGGAAGGGGGACCGGCGTCCGGCATTGCCGTGGTTGGCGACCTGGCGCTGCAATGGACGCCGGATCCGCTGATCGCCGTCGATCTCGATCTGTCACGCCGTGCGGGAGCGGATGGCGGGTTCGGCGTGCCGGGCAGCATCCTGACGACCGAGCGGCTCGGCCTTGCCGAATCCTATGCGCGCGACCTGTTGTTCACCGTCGATGTCGCCGCGCGGCAGGGGCGGGTTTCCGGCCATGCGGCGACCGAGGCCGACGTGACGGCCGGCGCGCTGTGGCGGCTGTCCCGCGCCGTCTCGTTCAGGCCGTCGGCCAGTTTCGCCTTGCGACACGACCTGCCCGGCTCGGCGCCGCACGAGGCGCGGCTGATGCTATCACTGGTCTGGACGCCATGAGGGGGCAGCGCTTCGCGCCGTTCGGCATCCGTTTCGATCGCCTCGGGCCGGAGGCGGCGCTCGGCTTCGTGCTGCGCTGGGACCGGCGCCGGCCGTTCGGCTATGTCGTGACGCCGAATGTCGATCATCTCGGTCGGTTGCGGCGGGGCGGAGACTTGCGAACGGCTTATGACGATGCCGCGCTGTGTCTGCTGGATTCGCGGGTTGCGGCGGGTCTCGCGCGGATCTGCGGCGTTGTGCCGCCGCCGGTGGTGACCGGGGCGGACCTGCTGGCGGCGGTGATGCCGGCGCTGGAGATGCGCGGCGCGAGGGTGGCGGTCGTCGGCCTCGATGCCGCGGCGATGGACGCCTTCGCCGCATGCTATCCGGGCGTCGATTTCACCCATGCCGAACCGGCCCGCGGGTTCGAGCATGACGAGGCGGCCCTCGGCGCGGTGGTGGACTTCATCGAGCGCGCGCGGGCGGATTGCACGATCCTCGCCGTGGGATCGCCGCGGCAGGAGGTGCTGGCGCAGGCGGTGCGGCGGCGCGGACGCGCCCTGGGCATCGGGCTGTGCGTCGGCGCGGCGCCGCTGTTTCTGTCCGGGGTGCTGCGCCGCGCGCCGGCGCCGTTGCGGGCGGCGGGGCTGGAATGGGCATGGCGCCTGATGCGCGAGCCGGCGCGCCTGGCACGGCGCTATCTGATCGACGGACCGCCGGTTCTGCTGGCGCTGGCGCGGGAGTTTCGCCGCCCCGCCTTGCCGGGGGCAGGCAGTTGCGCGATAGACAGGAGCATAATCAACGGGATGGAGGCGCAATGTTCAGGCAGACTGACGCATGACGGCGTTCCGCTCGTCGCTCGATCCGCGCAGCGCCGCGTTTCGGGCGAATCAGGAGGCGATGCGCAGCCTGGTCGAGGATCTGCGCGCCAGGGTGGATGACATCCGCGCCGGCGGCGGTGAAGCGGCGCGGGAGCGGCATGTCGCGCGGGGGAAGCTGCTGCCGCGCGACCGGATCCGCACGCTGATCGACCCGGCATCGCCCTTCCTCGAATTCTCCCAGCTCGCCGGGTACGGCATGTATGACGAGCCGGTGCCGGCCGGGGGCATCATCACCGGGATCGGCCGGGTGTCGGGGCGGGAATGCGTGATCGTCGCCAACGACGCCACGGTGAAGGGCGGCACCTATTTCCCGATCACGGTCAAGAAGCACCTGCGCGCCCAGGCGATCGCGGCGCAGAACCGGCTGCCCTGCGTCTATCTCGTCGATTCCGGCGGCGCCAACCTGCCCAACCAGGACGAGGTCTTCCCCGACCGCGAGCATTTCGGCCGCATCTTCTACAATCAGGCGCAGATGTCTGCGGCGGGGATCGCGCAGATCGCGGTGGTGATGGGCTCCTGCACGGCGGGCGGCGCCTATGTGCCGGCGATGGCCGATGAGAGCATCATCGTCCGCGAGCAGGGGACGATTTTTCTCGGCGGCCCGCCGCTGGTGAAGGCGGCGACCGGCGAGGTGGTCACCGCCGAGGCGCTGGGCGGGGCCGACGTGCATACGAGGGTCTCCGGTGTGGCCGATCATTTCGCCGAGTCGGACGCGCATGCCCTCGGCATTGCCCGGCGGATCGTCGGCGGGCTGAACACCCGCAAGCCGGCGCAGATGGACTTGCTCCCGCCACGCCCGCCGGTGGGGGCGCCGGATGCGATCTATGGCGCCGTGCCGGCCGATCCGCGCACGCCCTATGACGTGCGCGAGGTGATCCGGCTTATCGTCGATACCGGCGAATTCGACGAGTTCAAGGCGCGCTACGGCACGACGCTGGTGACCGCCTTCGCCCGCATCTGGGGCTATCCGGTCGGCATCGTCGCGAATAACGGCGTGCTGTTCTCCGAATCGGCGCTCAAGGGCGCGCATTTCATCGAGCTCTGCGCGCAGCGGGGGATTCCGCTGGTGTTCCTGCAGAACATCACCGGCTTCATGGTCGGGCGGAAATACGAATCCGGCGGCATCGCCAGGGACGGCGCAAAGCTGGTGACGGCGGTGGCCACCGCGAACGTGCCGAAATTCACCGTGATCATCGGCGGCTCGTTCGGGGCCGGGAATTACGGCATGTGCGGCCGGGCCTACGATCCGCGCTTCCTGTGGATGTGGCCGAACGCGCGGATCTCGGTGATGGGCGGGACGCAGGCGGCGTCGGTGCTGGCGACGCTCCGGCGCGACAATATCGAGGCGCGGGGCGGCGCGTGGTCGGCGGCGGAGGAGCAGGCGTTCCGGGCGCCGATCGAGGCGCAGTACGAGCATCAGGGGCATCCTTATTACGCCAGCGCCCGGCTGTGGGACGATGGGGTGATCGACCCGGCGGATACGCGGATGGTGCTGGCGCTCGGGCTCTCGGCGAGCCTGAACGCGCCGATCGAGCCGACGCGGTTCGGCCTGTTCAGGATGTGAGGCGATGAGCGAACCGGTTGAATTTTCCCTGGCCGAAGACGGCACCGCGACGATCTCGATGAACCGCCCCGCGCTGCACAACGCGTTCGACGAGGGGATGATCGCGGCGCTCACCGCCGCCTGCCTGCGGGCGGGCGAGGATCCGCGCGTCCGCCGCGTGGTGCTGGAGGGGCGGGGGAAGAGTTTTTCCGCGGGCGCCGATCTCAACTGGATGCGCCGCAGCGCGGCTTACACGGCCGAGCAGAACCACGCGGACGCGCTGGGCCTGGGCCGGCTGATGCGGACGCTGAACGACCTGCCGAAGCCGGTGATCGGGCTGGTGCAGGGGGCGGCCTTCGGCGGTGGCGCCGGGCTTGCGGCGTGCTGCGACATCGTGATCGCCGCGGAGGATGCGAAATTCTGCTTCTCCGAGGTCCGCCTCGGCCTGATCCCGGCGGTGATCAGCCCCTATGTCGTCGCCGCGATCGGGCCGCACCAGGCTCGGCGGTATTTTTGCTCCGCCGAGGTGATCCCCGCGCCGGAGGCGATGCGGATCGGACTCGCGCATATCGTGGCGCCGCGCGACGGGCTGGCGGCGGCGCGGGATGCGATGATCGCGACCCTCGCCCAGGGCGGGCCCGAGGCGCAGGCGGATGCGAAGGCGCTGGTCGGCGATGTCGCGGGCCGGGATATCGATGATGCGCTGGTGAACATGACGGCGCGGCGCATCGCCGATCGCCGCGCGAGCGCCGAGGCGCAGGAAGGCCTGGCCGCGTTTCTGGAGAAACGCGCGCCGTCCTGGCGGGCGGGGTGAGCGCGGTGTTCGGATCGGTCCTGATCGCCAATCGCGGAGAGATCGCCTGCCGGGTGATCCGCACGGCGCGGCGGATGGGGCTGCGCAGCATCGCGGTGTTCTCGGATGCCGATGCGGGGGCGGCGCATGTCGCGATGGCGGATGCGGCGGTGCGGATCGGGCCGCCGGCGGCGGCGGAGAGCTATCTCGCGATCGACCGGATCATCGAGGCGGCGCGGCGCACCGGTGCCGAGGCGATCCATCCGGGTTACGGGTTTCTCAGCGAGAACGCCGATTTCGCGGAGGCCTGCGCCGTTGCGGGGCTCGTGTTCGTCGGGCCGCCGGCGGAAGCGATCCGGGCGATGGGCTCGAAATCGGCGGCGAAGGCGCTGATGGAACAGGCCGGCGTGCCGCTGGTGCCCGGCTATCACGGCGCGGACCAGGACCCGGCGGCGCTGGCGCGGGCGGCGGCGGAGATCGGCTATCCGGTGCTGATCAAGGCGTCCGCCGGCGGCGGCGGCAAGGGCATGCGCGTGGTGCGCGCGGCGGCCGATTTCGCGGCCGAGCTCGACCGGGCGAAGGGCGAGGCGCGCGCCGCCTTCGGCGATGACCGCGTGCTGGTCGAGAAATACCTGACGAAGCCGCGGCATATCGAGATCCAGGTCTTCGCCGACACCCACGGCAACGTGGTTTCGCTGCACGAGCGCGACTGCTCGATCCAGCGGCGGCACCAGAAGATCGTCGAGGAGGCGCCGGCGCCGCTGATCGATGAGGCGATGCGCGCGGCAATGGGCAAGACGGCCTGCGACGCCGCGCGGGCGATCGGCTATGTCGGCGCCGGAACGGTCGAGTTCATCGCCGAGGATGGCGCGTTCCACTTCATGGAGATGAACACGCGGCTGCAGGTCGAGCATCCGGTGACCGAGATGATCACCGGGATCGACCTCGTCGAATGGCAGTTCCGCGTGGCCGCGGGCGAGGCGCTGCCCCTGAAGCAGGAGGGGATCGGCCGGCGGGGCCACGCGGTGGAGGTGCGGCTCTATGCCGAGGACCCGGCCCGGGATTTCGCGCCCTCGACCGGCGCGCTGGCGCGGCTGCGCCTGCCGGCGGAGAGCCGCCATTTGCGGATCGAATCCGGCGTGCGCGCCGGCGACGAGGTGTCGGTGCATTACGATCCGATGATCGCCAAGCTCGTCACCTGGGACGAGGACCGGGACGGCGCGCTGCGGCATATGGCGCAAGCGCTGGCGGCCTGCGAGATCGATGGGGTGCAGACCAATCTCGACCTGCTGCGGCGGATCGTGACGCACCCGGATTTTTGCGCGGCCGCGCTCGATACCGGGTTCATCGCCCGGCACGAGGCGGCGCTGCTGCCGGCGCGCGGCGCGCCGCCGGTCGCGGTGCTGGCGGCGGCGGCGCATCGCTGGCTGGCCACGC
>NZ_AFPR01000277.1:0-16341 GCF_000219295.1 Acidiphilium sp. PM | reverse complement strand
AGGGTGTCCGGAACGGCATCCGCGCGGATGCCGATACTGGTCATGGTGGATAGCATCGGCCGGCGGTTCCCGCGTTGACCCATGTCAAGGGCGGTCGCGCGCCGGGGCCGTCCGGCGGCGCTGCGCCCCCTGTCATAGGGAGGGGGAGTATGCTAGAGATGCCGGATGACCCATACCGTTCGTGAAAAGCGGAAGCTGCTGGCGCGCGTCCGCCGGATCCGGGGCCAGGTCGAGGCCATCGAGCGGGCGCTCGAGGCGGAGGCCGGCTGCGAGACCGTCATGCAGCAGATCGCCGGGGTCCGCGGGGCGATCGCGGGGCTGATGGCGGAGGTCGTCGAGGATCACGTCCGTTCGCACCTCGTGGACGCGGACACCCATCCCGACGCGCAGGACAACGACGCGACCGAGCAGCTCCTGGCCGTGATCCGCGCCTATCTGAAGTGAGGCAAGACATGTCTGATCAAACGACCTTCGCAGGGCACGACCATATTTTCCTGCGCGCCGACCATGAGCGCAGCGAACGCCGCACCTGGTGGGTGATCTGGATCTGCACGGCGATGATGATCCTGGAGATCGTCGGCGGATCGCTGTACGGGTCGATCGCGCTGGTGGCGGATGGCCTGCACATGAGCACGCATGCCGGCGCCCTGCTGCTCGCCGCCCTCGCCTATCGCTACGCCCGCAAGCACGCGGGCGATCCGCGCTTCAGCTTCGGCACGGGGAAGTTCGGCGATCTGGCGGGGTTCACCAGCGCCATCGTCCTGGCGATGATCGCCCTGCTGATCGGCTACGAGGCGATCAGGCGGTTCTTCGCGCCGGTGCCGATCGATTTTGCCGAGGCCCTGCCGATCGCCGGGCTCGGGCTCGTCGTCAATGTGGTCAGCGCGCTCATTCTCGCCGGCGGGCATGACCATGGCCACAGCCACGGCCATGCCCACGGACACGGACACGGGCACGGGCACGGGCACGGGCATGGGCACGGGCATCATCACGGACACGCCGGGGATGACCACCACCATGACGACGAGACGCACCTCGTGACGATCGGCGGTGCCGCCATGCGCCTCGGCATTTTCGAGGATGGCGTGCCGCCGCGGTTCCGCCTGGCCGTCGACGAGGGCGCGCTTCCGCCGGCCGGGGAGGTGACGATCGAGACGATCCGCGCCGGCGGCCGGCGCCAGGCCTTCACGATGACGGCGGCCGACGGCTACCTGGAATCGCACGAGGAAATTCCCGAGCCGCATGAATTCACCGCGGTCGTTGCCATCGGCGATGCCAGCGGCGCCGTGAACTTCGTCGAGCACGAGCACGCCCATGAAACCACCGGGCGCGACAACAACATGCGCGCGGCGGTGATCCACGTCGCCACCGATGCGGCGGTGTCGATCCTGGTGATCGTCGGCCTTCTGCTGGCGCGCGCCTTCGGCTGGCGATGGATGGACCCGGCGGTCGGCATCGTCGGCGCGCTGGTCATCGCGAGCTGGGCGTTCGGCCTGATCCGCGACACCGGCGCGATCCTGCTGGACATGACCCCCGACCGCCGCCTCGCGCAGCGGCTGCGCGAGACGATCGAGGCGGATGGCGACGAACTGGCGGACCTGCATCTCTGGCGGCTCGGCCCGGGGCATCTGGGGGCCATCCTGTCGGTGCGGACGGCGAGCGGGCTGGGCGCTGCCGACTACCAGCGGAAGCTCGCCCGCTTCAGGTCGCTTTCGCACCTGACCGTCGAGGTCCATGCGCGATCGGCGTGACGGGACGGACGCGAGGGCGCGGCGCGCCGGCTCACCGATCGGACGCCAGGGCTCCGAGGATGCGGCAGCGGGCGATGCTGCGCGAGGAGCAGGCATCGACCATCGATGCCAGTTCGCGGCGCAGGGCGGTGAGATCGGCGATCTTGCGATCGATCTCGTCGAGATGGTCGCGGGCGATCGCGTCGACATCCTCGCATGAGCGGTCGCGCTGATCCGCCAGAGCGAGCAGCGTGCCGATACGGTCGATCGGGAAGCCGAGGGCGCGCGCGCGCCGGATGAAGCGGAGACGCCCGGCATCGGTCTCGCGATAGCGGCGGTAGTTTCCCGCCGTGCGGGCCGGCGGCGCCAGCAGGCCGATCCGCTCGTAGTAGCGGATCGTCTCGATCCTGACGCCCGTCTTGCGGGAGAGTTCGCCGATTCCGAGCAAATCGCACCTCCTTGACCCTGTAGCGGCTACAGGGTCGAGATTGGCGCGGCGATCCCCGTTGTCGAGGCTTTTGTGATCATGGACGATGCCCCTGCCACCATCGAGCCGACGCTTCAGGACCATTGCTGCGCCGCGGCCGGCCCGACAGCCGGCACGAGCCCGGCGCCGGCGCTGCGCGCGGAGAGGGCGGCGCTGATCGGGCGCGCCTTCCGGCTGGAATATGCAACGCTTGGCTGGATGGCGATCGAGGCGACGGTGGCCATCCTGGCGGGGCTCAGGGCGCGCAGCGTGGCGCTGGGCGCCTTCGGGATCGACAGCGTGATCGAGATCGCCTCCGCGCTGGTGCTGATCTGGCGCCTGAACGTGGAGCTGCGCCGCGGCGAGGCGTTCGGCGAGCAGGCGGAACGCCTCGCGGGCCGGCTCGCCGGCGGGCTGCTGTTCGCCCTTGCCGCCTCTGTCGTCATCATGGCGGCGTTCAGGCTGGCGGCGCGGGCCGGCGCTTCGTTCTCCTGGCCCGGCCTCGCGGTGACGCTCGCGGCGATGCCGGTGATGTATCTGCTCGCGCGGCGCAAGATCGCCGTCGCCGATGCGCTCGGCAGCCGCGCGATGCGGGCCGATGCGATGGAGAGCATAACCTGCTTCTATCTCTCGCTGGTCGTCGTGATCGGCCTGGCGGTTCAGGCGGTCACCGGCGCCTGGTGGGTGGACGCCGCGACATCACTTGGTGTTGTCTGGTTCCTGGTCAGGGAAGGCCGCGAAGCCTGGACCGGCACCTGCTGTTGCTGACCCGGCATCCGGCCGGTTCGGAGGAGTTATCCATGCCGCACGATCATCATGCTCATGACGCCCATGCCGGCCATGACCATCACGGCCATTCCCACGGCCCCGGGCACAGCCATGCGCCGGCGGATTTCGGGGCGGCGTTCGCGATCGGGGCGATCCTGAATTCCGCGTTCGTCGTCGGCGAGGTGATCGCCGGCATCGCGGCGCATTCGATGGCGCTGGTCGCCGATGCCGGCCACAATCTCGGCGACGTGCTGGGCCTGCTCGTGGCCTGGGTGGCGGCGGTTCTGGCGAAGCGGTCCCCTTCCCGGCGCTATACCTATGGCCTCGGGCGCGGCACCATTCTCGCCGCGCTGATGAATGCGACGATCCTGCTCATCTCCATCGGCGCCATCGCCGTCGAGGCCATCCGGCGGCTGTTCGAGCCCGCCCCGGTCGGCACGGCGACGATCATGATCGTCGCGGCGATCGGCATCGTCGTCAACGGCGTCACCGCCTGGCTGTTCGCCGCGGGGCGCGGGTCCGACATCAATATCCGCGCCGCGTTCCAGCACATGGCCTATGACGCGCTCGTCTCGCTCGGCGTCGTCGTGGCCGGCGCCGTGATCCTGCTGACCGGATGGGAGCGCATCGATCCGCTGGCGAGCCTCGCCATCGCCGGCGTCATCCTGGCCGGCACCTGGGGGCTGCTCAGGGATTCGGTCGCCCTTGCCATGGACCGCGTGCCGGACGGCATCGATATCGCCGCGCTGCGCGATTTCGTCCTGGACTGGCCGGAAGTATCGGCGGTGCATGATCTGCATGTGTGGCCGACGAGCACCACGGACAGCGCCATGACCCTGCATGTCGTGACGCCCGGCGGCCACCCCGGGGATGATTTCACCGGCCGCCTCGCGGAGGCGATACGGCTGAATTTCGGGATCGGCCACCTCACCCTGCAGATCGAGACCGATGCCGCGCTGTGCGCGACGGACTGTTCGCGGCATCATCTCCCCGCGGCGCGGTCCTGAAGTTCCGGCCTGGCCCCTGCGTCAGACCGCGATCCCGCGATAGCGGAACTCGGTCATCATGCCGGTCGCCATGTGGTAGAGGTTATGGCAGTGGAAGGCCCAGCGGCCGGGATTGTCCGCATCGAAGGCGATCCGCACGCGGCCGTGCCGGGGGGTGACCAGAACCGTATCCCGGACCGCGCCGTTCACCGTCTTGCCGTTGATGCCGATGACCTGGAAAGCATGCCCGTGAAGATGCATGGGATGCGCCATGGAAGAGCGATTGACCAGCTCGATTTCCACGCGCTGCCCGGCTTCGAGCATGAGCGGCGTGACATGCGGCCAATAGTCGCCGTTCAGCGCCCAGCGATAGGGTTTCATCGATCCGGACAGCTCGATCCGGTGCACGAGGTCGGGCTTGCGCGGCCTCAGCGGCTGGGCCGCGGCGAGACGCATTTCCAGCGCATTGTCGAGCGGCGGCGTCCTGTCGTGCCCGGTTTCGGCGATCGTGGGGATGCGCGCACCCGGCGTTGCCAGGACGATGCCCGTGCGGCGACGCGAGGCTTCGAGACGCGCGAGGATGGGAAAGGCGCCGGAGGGCGGCAGGTCGACGAGGATGTCCATCCGCTGGGCGATGGCGAGCGGAAAGCGGGCGCCGGCGACCGGGTGAACCGGATGACCGTCGGCGGCGACGATCCTGCCTTTGAGGGTCCCGAGATCGATCCAGAACTGGCTGGAGGACGAGCCGTTGATGATGCGCAGGCGCACGCGCCCGCTGCGCCCGACGCGTACCACCTCGGGATCGGCGAGCGTGCGGTCGTTGGCGAGGAAGGCGTCGTAGTCGATATCGTTCACATCCATGGTCATGCCGCCCATGGAGTGCCCCTGCCCCATGTCGCCCGAGGACATCGACGCCATGCCGCCGGAGGCCATGCCATGCATGTTCATGGCCGGCGCCGCGACATTCTCGGCATGGCGGACCATATCGTGGACGGCGGAAGGCTTCGCCCCCGTCAGGCCGGCCAGAAGGTCGTCCGGCGTCCTGAAGCTGAAATCGTGCAGCATCAGCACGATGTCCTGCCGGTCCTCGCGCATCTCGGCGGCGGTGCGGACGATCAGCGGCGCCGTCATCAGGCTCTGCTCCTGCAGGCCGTCATGCGAATGCATCCAGTAGGTGCCGGGGATCGGCGCGTAGTCGTAGCTTCGGGTCGCGCCTGGCGCCAGCGGCGGCGTCTGCGGCCAGGGGAAGCCATCCTGGGTCCAGGGCGGCAGCTGGCCGTGCCAGTGGATGATCGTGTGCTCGTCGAGCGTGTTGGTCAGATCGACGCGGAAGCGCTCTCCCGGTGCGAGGAACAGCCCGGCTTGCCCGCTATCGGCGGTGAGACGGAAGACCCGGGCCGCGCGGCCGTTCACCTCGAGGGTGCGGGTGCCGGCCAGCAGGCGATGCCCGCCCGCGGCCGCGGCAGGGGCCTGACCGGCCTGCGCGGAAACCCATGGAACGGCACCGGCGGAACCGGCGGCGGCAAGAAGAAGGCGACGTGTCAGGCGGGAGGACATTGGCGATATTCCTGGCTGGGATCGGCGTTCGGTGGCGGGAGCGATATGGGGCCTTCCATCGTGGGAAGGTCAACGCGAAATTTGCTCGGGCAGATGGTGCGTGTGAAGGGCGCCGGATTTCGGATTTCCCATATTTAACGTATCTGTTTCGTAACAGTTGTTGCGATATGTTGCGGCCAGCGGACCGGGGCACGACATGCGGGAGGCCGGCCGGGCGGTGTCGCGGTTCCGGATTGACCGGATCGGCCGGAGCGTGCGTGGCGACACGATCGACGCCATGTGGGCAACAGAAAATTCATCGTCACGAGCCGCGTCGGGCGTGAATATTAAAAATGCATATAACAACATGTATTTATTTACACTTGAAACATTATTTCTCACTTTTAAATCCAAATCGTCATAAATACATTGGAGCAGATGTGCGTTTATATTGGAATAGAATCATTCTTTCATTTCGGCTTCTCACCGCAACTGGAATGTTGCGGGCTTTTCGCCTGGCGCCTCGCCTTGTTCTGACGTGGCGTGGTGAGGCCTGGGCGGCGCAGGTCCCGGTTGAGCCAGGATCAGGATTGCCCCTCGCCCGCCACACGTCGCGGGATGCTGGACGCGGAGCGCTCGCCACCGTTCGGGGCCAGTGCGCGAGGGGGGCCTGATGACCCGGCCGGCGCTGTTTTCCGGCCAGACGGATGTATCCGTCCCGATGCCGGGTCTGGCTGAAATTCCCGACGGATATGCCGACATCCGAACACGGCCGGCAAAGTCGGATCGGATGGAAGGACTGACGGGATTGCGCGCCCTTGCGGCGCTATGGGTTGTCGGATTTCATTACAGTTTCGGCGCGTTCGCATACCTCTATCCGGCGGGTTCGCTGCGGGTGATCCGACTCGGCTATCTCGGCGTCGATCTGTTTTTCACACTGAGCGGGTTCGTGATCTGGCATGTCCATGCGGCCGATTTCCATCAGCCGACGGTGCCGGCATTCCGGCGATTCATCGGGCTTCGCCTCGCCCGCCTCTGTCCGGTCTATCTTTTCACGATGCTGCTGTTTGTCGTGATTGTCGTCCTGGGGCCTGCGCTGGGCGATCCCTCATTCAATCCGAGGAATTATGAACCAGGCCAGTTTCTGGTCGATCTGTTCATGTTGCAAAGTTGGGGACTAACCGACCATCTCAATTGGAATTATCCGGCATGGTCGGTTAGTGCGGAGATGTTCTGCTATATCCTTTTCCCGTTCCTCGCATTTGGCCTCCGGAAGTTGAACAATGGTCTGGTGATGTCGGCAGCGGTCGCGCTGCCGTTTGCATTGGCGGCATGTTATTCGACGATATTTGGCCACACGATGAATGTGACCCTTGGAGGGCCGGTGCTGCTGCGGGCGGCGGCCGAGTTCACGGAAGGGTGCCTGCTGCGCCGCATCGTCGACGTGGTGCCGGTGCGCCGTATCCGCTGGACCGTGCCAATACTCTTGATGATCGTCGCCACGGAAGCGATGTTCGTGCTCCAGAGCCGCCTTGCCGACTTCATGCCGGTGCTGGTCTTTCCCTTTGTCATCCTTGCCGCGAGTTCGAGGGCAAATGCCATTGGACGCCTCGCTTCCTCGAAGCCGTTCGTCCTTGTTGGGGCCGCGAGCTACTCGCTTTATCTGATGCAGGCGCCCGTGGAAAAAGGCGCGCGCTTTCTCCTGGCCTATGTCGCGCACGGGACAGCGCTCGAATGTGCGGCGGCGGTGTGCGGTTATATTGCAATCCTGGGCATTTCAACCGCGCTCGTTCACCGCTACGTCGAAAACCCCTCCCGCAGAAGCCTGCGGCAACTGGTCGCAGCATAGGGGGACGGCCGGCGGATCGATCACGCCGGCGCCGGCAACGGGGACGATGCGCCCCCATGCAACCATCGCGATGAGAATGGACCCGCGTCATGGCAGGGGCCAGAGCGTGTTGCCGGCAGCGCCTTCGCTTGATGCACGGCACGGCGGCACGTTTCGCACCGCACAAGTGAGCCGGCTTCGCGTTGCTCATATTCAATTCGTATGCATAGAGTTTATTCGTTATTTGGCTATTGTTTGATCATATAGCTCTATAAACGCATATTTTTTGGTATTTTTGTCTTGTTGCGCCGCATTCAGCGGCCTAATTTTCATCCATCCGGGCCGGTGCTGACAGCCCTGTCACCAGATCAACCGCTTCGAATGGAGACCGATCATGACTCGAATGAAAGCGCTGTTTTCGGCCCTGGGGGTATTGGCGGGAGCCGGGCTGGCGGGATTGACGACGGCGCATGCCGCGGCCCCGGGCCTGCCCGCGAGTATCGAGAAATCGGGCACCCTGCGCATCTGCAGCGCCGTCAATCTGCCGCCCATGGAATTCATGAATGCGGAGACCAGGCCGGTTGGCCTGGACATCGATCTTGGCGATGCCATCGCGAGCCATCTCGGCGTGAAGCCCGAATGGATCAACATGCCTTTTGCGGGGCTGATCCCTGCCCTGCTCGCCTCGCACTGCGATATCATCATGTCGCAGCTGTTCATCAAGCCGGGACGGCTCAAGGTGATCGACGAAATTCCCTACATGATTTCGCACGAGGCCGTTCTCGTGAAGCGAGGCAAGGGAGCCGTTCCCTCGCTTGAAAGTCTGTCGGGCAAGAAGGTTGCGACGGTCACAGGCACCACGGCCACGGTGCTGCTGAAGGCAGCGAACAAGGAACTTGCAGGCGCGCGGAAGAAGCCGATCGATATCGTGATGTTTCCGGAAAACACGCAGGCCTTGCAGCAGCTTCAATTCGGCCAGGTTGCCGCCTACGGTGTCGCCTACGAAACCGCGCGCTATTACATCCACAAGGCGCCGGGACAATTCGCGCTGGGCGGCCCGCCCTATTACAAGATCGCCACCGGCATCGGCATCCGCAAGAACGAAGCGGTGCTGCACAAGGCGGTCAGTTCGGCACTCGCCGACATGATGAAGAACGGCAGTTATGCCGCCATCTTCCGGAAGTGGAATCTTGGCATCGACATGCTGAAGCCCGGTTGAGCGCGGAGCATCGAGGTGCATTTCGACTGGCCTTATTTCTGGCATCAGCTGCTGGAGCCGAACGGCGCCTTCCTTGAGGGGCTCTGGCTGACGATCATGATCAGCGTCGGGGGGCAGGCGATCGGGCTCGCGATCGGTCTGCCCGCAGCGCTCGCAAGGCGGTCGAAGATGGGCGTCCTGCGTTGGCCGGCGCGGGCCTATATCTTCCTGATGCGCGGCACGCCTCTGCTGGTGCAGATCGTCTTCATCTATACCGGACTCGCGGCCGCCGGCATTCTCCGGTTCCATGACATCCATCTCGGCGGACTCACCCTCGCGGGCAATGTGCAGGCCGGCATCCTCGCGCTGGGCCTGAACGAAGGGGCGTACATGGCCGAAATATTCAGGGCCGGCATCGATGCCGTCGATCGCGGCCAGACCGAGGCGGCGAAATCGCTCGGCATGGTTCCCTGGCAGATCCTTCGATATGTCGTGCTGCCCCAGGCGCTGCGTGTGGTTTTGTTGCCGATCGGCAATCAGTTCAACATCATGCTGAAGAACTCGACGCTGGTGAGCGTGATCGGCGTTTCGGAAATGCTGCTGGTCACCGAGACGATCAATTCGGCCACGTTCCGCACCTTCGAGCTCTACTCGGTGCTTGCCCTCTATTTTCTCGCGTTGACCACGATATGGGGTGCCGTGATGGCGCAGGTCGAGCGCCGGATGGACAGGCAGCCCGACGACAGCGCCATCGACGCCATCAGCCAGCCGATGACGGAAACCGCCTGATGCAGCCGCTTCTGATCGAAGCCGAGGACGTGGAAAAGCGTTTCGGCAACACGAAAGTTCTCGACCGTGTCAGTTTCGGCGTCCGCCGCGGCGAGACCGTGGTCCTGATCGGTTCCTCGGGTTCGGGCAAGACCACGCTGCTGCGATGCATCAACCATCTCGAGAAAATCGAGGGCGGGCGCATCGTGGTCAATGGCGGCCTGATCGGCTACCGCGAGCAGAACGGAAAACTGGCGGAGGATCTCGAGGTCAACATCGCCCGGCAGCGACGGGATGTCGGCATGGTGTTCCAGCGCTTCAACCTGTTCGCAAATCTCGATGTCATCGAAAACATCATCCTCGCGCCCATGAAAGTTCGCGGCAGGCCGCGAGCGGAAGCGGTATCGCGAGCGGAAGCGCTGCTGGCACGCGTCGGCCTCTCGCACAAGGCCAGGGCGATGCCATCCTCCCTCTCGGGCGGACAACAGCAGCGGGTCGCGATCGCCCGTGCGCTCGCGATGCAGCCGGCGGTGATGCTCTTCGATGAGCCGACCTCGGCGCTCGACCCCGAGATGGTGGGCGAAGTGCTCGCGGTGATGCGCGATCTGGCGCAGGACGGCATGACGATGATGATCGTGACGCATGAAATGGGCTTTGCGCGAAATGTCGCGGATCGGATCATCGTGATGGATCGCGGGCGCATCGTCGAGGATGGGCCGCCTGCGGTCCTGTTCGAACAGCCGGTTCACCCGAAGACGCGGGCGCTGCTGGGTTGCCGGCATTAGATCTTCAATCCCGCCCTGCCTCGCGATGGGAGTGCGGCGGCGGCAACTATGACCGCCGCTTGAGGAACAGCAATGCCAGCGCCAGCAGGATGGCGCCGAAGACGAGCTGGCGCGCGCCTTCGGAAATGTTCAGCGTCACCAGGATCGCCTGCAGCAGGACGACGGTCAGCGCGCCGGCGATGCTGCCGGCATAGCCCCCCTCGCCGCCTGACAGCCGGGTGCCGCCGATGACGACGGCGGCGATCGGCGGGAGCAGATAGTCGTTGCCCATGCCGAGATAGGCCTGCGACGAATATCCGCTCAGCAGCAGCCCGACGAAGGCGGCGCATGTCGCGCTGATAACGAAGATCAGTGCCGTCACCCGTCCGATCGGCACGCCGGAGAGCAGGGCCGCCGCCGGGCTGTTGCCGATCGCATAGATCGAGCGGCCGAAGGGCATCGCCCGCAGGGCCAGGATGGAAGTCGCGCCGCAGACGATCCAGACGAGGAACGCCGCCGGCATGAACCCCACATTGCCGAGCGCGAGCGCGCGGGCGGCGCCGGGGATATGGGTCGTCGGCGCGACGGCGTTCGTGTAGACGAGGGCGATGCCCTGGAGCAGCAGGTTGACGCTGAGCGTCCAGATCAGCGAATGCACCCGCAGCACAAACACGCCGAGCGTGTTCAGCAGCCCCACCGCGACGCCGACCGCCATGACGATGGCGAAGGCGATCCACTGATGGCCGTACACCGCCGCGAGATTGGTGCTCAGGATGGCCGAGAGGGTGATGGTCCACGGCACCGAAAGGTCGATCTGGCCGATCAGGATGGCGAAGGTCTCGCCGATCGCGATCAGGCCGATGAACGTCGCCTGCACGAGTTGCAGCCGCATCGTGCCCCAGCCGAGGAATTCGGGATTCACCGCGACGGCGCAGCCATAAACGAGAAGGAGGATCAGGTAGGACAGCAGCATGCGCCGCGCCGCCGGCCCGAGGCGGGCGGCGAACGGCGCCGGGCCTGTCCCGATGCGCGCCGTCTTGCCGGGCGCCGTCACTGGCGCAGCACCGTGAGCCAGTTGCCGCCGCGCAGCAGGCGCAGCCCGCCGAGGCCGAGAACCACCATGAGGATCAATCCTTCGATGCAATCCTGCCAGAAGGCGGAGACGTTGAAGACGCCGAGGGCGTTGAGGATGATCGAGAGCAGGAAACTGCCGAGGATCGGCCCGATGGCCGTGCCGCGCCCGCCGGTCAGCGCGACGCCGCCGAGCACCGCGGCGGCGAGCGAGTTGAGCGTGTAGATGCTGCCGATCGTGGGATCGCCGGATGTGGTCTCGGCGGCGAGGAACAGGGCGGCGATCGCGGCGAACAGTCCGGCCAGCACATAGCTGGTCATTTCGACGCGGCGCACCGGCAGGCCGGAGACGCGCGCGCTTTCGGCGTCATCGCCGACCGCGACGATGAACCGGCCGAGGCGGGAGCGGAAGACGGGAAGCCAGGCCAGCAGCACGGCGGCGGCCAGCAACACCAGCGAGAACGGCAAAATGCCCCAGTTTCCGGTCAGCGCGTTGGCGAAGCCGGCGGGGATGGCGCCGCCGGGGCGCGGCAGGATGATCAGCGCCGCGCCGCCATAGATGAACGAGGTGCAGAAGGTGGCGATCAGCGGTTCCACGCGCCCGTAGGCGATGATCAGGCCGTTCACCGCGCCGAGCCCGAGGCCGATCAGCAGCGACAGCACGACGATGCCGCCGATGCCGAGCGGGCTGCCCTGCATCGTCGTCGCCGCGAAGCAGTTGACCAGGGTGATCTCGGCGCCGATCGACAGATCGAGGCCCGCGCCGAGCAGCACGATGGTCTGGCCGATCGCGGCAAGGGCAAGCGGCACCGAGACGTTGGCGAGGCTGGCGAGGCCAAAGGGCGAGAGGATCAGCGGCTGGCGGAGCGCATAGAGGCCGATCACCACGGCAAGGCCGATGGCGCAGGACACCGGCCCCAGATGCTTCTCGATCCGTCCGCGCCGGCGGGGGGCGGCGGGGCGCGCGGTTTCAGGCGGCTTCATGCGCGGCCTCGTGGAAGGACAGGTCGAGGATGTTCTGTTCCGTGATGGAGGCTCCTTCGAGCGACCCGGCGACGCGGCCCTCGCGGAAGACCAGAACGCGGTTGCACAGCAGCGAAAACTCCGAAATGTCGGTGGAATAGAACAGCACGGCGGTGCCCTGGGCGGCGAGTTCGCGGATTACGCCGAAGAGTTCGCCGCGCGCCCCGGCATCGACACCGCGCGTCGGGTCGCAGAAGACATAGACGGGTTCACGCCGGGCCAGCCATTTGGCGACCACAACCTTCTGCTGGTTCCCGCCGCTCAGGCTGCCGAGCGGCACCGCGCGGCTGGCGCATTTGATGCCGAGACGACGGATATGGTCGTCGACCAGGTCCGCCTCGGCGCGGCGGCTGATCAGGAGGCGCCGCCGCAGGGAACCCAGCACGGTGATGGCGATGTTTTCCGCGATGCTGAGGCCGAGGAAGCCGCCGAGCGTCTTGCGGTCGTCGGGGATCAGGGCGATGCCCGCCGCGATGGCGTCGCGGGGCCGGCGCGGCAGCAGTCGCCGGCCGCCGATCTCGATAACGCCCTCCAGCCCGCGGCGGAACAGGCCGAACAGGGCGAACAGGAATTCCTTCTGCCCCTGCCCTTCGAGGCCGGCGAGGCCGAGCACCTCGCCGCGGCGGAGGTCGAAGCCGATATCGGCGAAATGCGGCGCCAGGGTGAGGCCGCTGACATGAAGGATCGTGTCGTCCGCCCGACCGGCAAAGGCTTCCGCTGGCCGGGCAGTCTGGCGCTCCTGCCAGGCCTCGCCCAGCATCAGGGCCAGCGCCCTGTCGCGGCTGAAATCGCCGGGCGGAAACTCGCCGACCTTCTCGCCGCTGCGCAGGATGGACACGCGATCGGCCAGGCGTTCGATTTCGCCGAGCCGGTGCGAGATCAGCACGATCGCCGTGCCACGGTCCCGCAGCCGTTCGATGACCGTTATCAGGTGTTCGACCTCGGCGATGGAGAGGGCGGAGGTCGGCTCGTCGAGGATCAGGACGCGCGGATCGGTCGACAGCGCCTTCGCGATTTCGACGAGTTGCGCCTGGGCGAGCGGAAGATCGCCGACGGTCGCGTCGGGGTCGATATCCGTCGCGCCCAGCATTGCCAGCAGGACGCGCGCCCGCTCGCGCATTGCCGCGGCATCGATCCAGTGCCCGCCGCGCAGCGGTTCCTGGCCGATGAGGATGTTCTCGGCAACGCTCAGGCTCGGAAAGAGCGAGAGTTCCTGGTGCACGGTGGCGATGCCGGCGGCGAGGGCGGCGTGCGGGCTGGCGAAGCGCATGGCGGCGCCGCCGACCTCGATGGTGCCGTCATCCGGCTGCTCGATGCCGGCGAGCAGCTTGACCAGCGTGCTCTTGCCGGCGCCGTTGGCGCCGAGCAGGGCGTGAACCTCGCCCGGGTAGAGCGCGAGATCGGCCCGCCGCAGCGCGACGACGCCGCCGAAGCGCTTGGACAGGCCGGTTGCCGCCAGCGTCGGCGCGGCAGCAGCACCCGCGCCGCCCGCGTGCCTGGCTCCGTCAGCCGCAATCGGCACCGGCCTCGCCCTCGTTCCGCCTTGCTCAGCTGCCGTGGACCACGGCGCCGACCGGGATCTTCACGCCGCATTGCGGGATGTCGATATCGGTGACGAAGCTGTTCGGCAGTTTCGGGAAGTAGTTGACGCCGGCCTTCATCTGCTTCGTCGTCACCGGGTTGAGCGGGATGTTCGCGGTGCGCGGCAGGCTCTGCCCGTCGAGGGCGGCGATCGCCGCGCGGATGGCCGCGGCCGCCAGCGCCGGCGACTGGCCGATGACCAGCGCCGGGACGTGATGCTCGACCGCGAGCTTCATGAAGCCGTTATCCGACTCGCTGGTCATCGGCACAAGCTTCGCCTTCACCTGCAGGAAGGCCTGCAGCGCGCCGGTGGCCCCTTCGGTGCCCCAGACGCCGGCGACATCGTGGCTGGTCGAGAGCGCATCGGCGGTGACCTTCTGGTTCACCCCGACATCCCAGTTGCCATAGACCTGCTTGACCGTGAGCCCCGCAGATTTCTTGAACACGGCCATGGCGCCGTCGCCCTGGTCGTTATCGACCGTCGTGCCGGCGAGGCCGCGGACCATCAGGATCTTGCCCTTGCCGCCGGTTTCCTTCGTGAGGAACTGCGCCCACATGCGGCCCATCGCCGCTTGGTCCTCGTTGATGTTGATCGCCTTGTCGGTCGTCACCGTATTGTCGAAGGCGACGACGACGATGCCGTGATTGACCGCCTCGTTGATGACGCTGTTGAGGCCGGAGGGCGAGGCGGCGTCGATGACGATGGCGTTGTAGCCGCCCAGGATCATCTGGCGGATCTGCGCGACCTGCTGGGCGACGTTGTTGCCGGCATTCTGGATCTCGAACTTCGAGATGTATTTCGCGACCGCCGGCTGCTTCACGTAGGCGCGGGCGATGTTCAGCATCTCGGTGCGCCAGTTGTTGCCGTAATACGAGTTGCTGAAGGCGATCTTGTAGGGGCCGTGCTTCGCCTTCAGCTTGACCATCGGCGTCGATGCCGTCTGCGGGACGAAGCAGGCGGCGAGGCTCTTCGGCGCCACGAGGTTATCGGCGGCGGCGGTGCCCGTCGCGGCCAGGATGCCGGCCGCGACCACTGCGGAAACGATGGTATTGCGCATCAATATTATCCTCCCTTTATGACCGCCCGGGCAGAGCCCGCGTCCGGCCGTTTGTCATCGATCGGCACGCTCTGACCGGCGCGCCGTGGCGGGTCGTTGCGTTACGGTGAGGGCGCGGTCCGGTCCGATCCTTGCGCGAGTTGCACCGCATAGTCGATGGCTTCCAGCAGGCTCTGCTCGCTGGCGATGCCCTTGCCGGCAATGTCGAACGCCGTGCCGTGGTCGACCGACGTGCGGATGATCGGCAGGCCGAGCGTGACGTTGACGCCGCTGAGCGCCTGCCATTCGCCGGTCGTGGGATCGACCGAAAAGCCCAGCAGCTTCACCGGAATATGGCCCTGATCGTGATACATCGCGACGACCGCGTCGAACTGGCCGGCCCGCAGTTTCACGAAGATCGTGTCGCCCGGAACCGGACCGGTCACGTCGTGGCCGGCGCGACGCAGATCCTCGACGGTGGGGGCGGTGATGTCGATATCCTCGCGGCCGAACAGGCCGTTCTCGCCGGCATGCGGATTGAGCGCGGCGATGCCGATCCGCGGACGGGCGATGCCCAGCCGGTTCAGCGCGTCCGCCGTCAGTTCCACCACCTGACGCAGCCGCTCGGGCGTGAGGCGCTTCGGCACGTCGCGCAGCGCGACATGGGTGCAGACATGGCTCACGCGCATGTTGCCATGGGCCAGCATCATCACCGAATTCCGCGCGGCGGTGAGATCGGCAAGCAGCTCGGTATGGCCGCTGTAATGATGGCCGGCGAGATTGAGCGCCTCCTTGTTGATCGGCGCCGTGCAGATCGCATCGACCAGGCCGCCCATCGCCATGCGCACGCCGGCGGCGATCGCCTGATAGGCGCTTTCGCCCGCGACGGCCGAAACCTTGCCCGGCTCGATGGCAGAGGCGTCCGGCCCGACCTCGACCAGCGCACAAGGCGGCAGCGCCTCGCGCGGGGTATCGGCGGAAACGGCCGCGAAAGGCTGGGCAATGCCCAACCCGGCGCAAGCGGCGGCGAGGCGGTGGCCGGACCCCGTCACCACCAGCGCAAGCTCGCCGGCCTCGATCCGGTCCTTCAGGCGCAGGGCAGCCTTCGCGATGATTTCCGGGCCGACACCGGCCGGATCCCCCATCGTGACGGCAATACGCGGAATGGCCACCAATGCACCTCCGGTCTCGTGACGGCGCGAACATGAGCCGCGGCCGCCTCGGTGTCAATAACGCTCATGTTTTATGATTGATTTTGAAACGCCTCGGTTCATCCTGCATCATTGAAGATGCGGCATCGGACGGTCATGACGGGACAAGGCGATCGTCGAGCAGGCGGGCGAGAAAATCGGGTGCGCCGAAGGCCCCGGAGCGCGAAATCAGCCCGACGCCATCCCAGAGGCCGCCGCCGATCCGGGATACCGGCACGCCGGGCATGATCTCGCCGGCAAGGCACAGGGCTTCGGCGCCGATGACGTCGCAGACGGAAGCAAGCGTCTCGCCGCCGATCACGACGAGACCGGATGGCCGCGGCAGGCGGGGCAGCGTCGCGGCCAGGCGCGCGGCGATCATCGGCGCGGCCTCG